>JBDRUX010000045.1:0-19082 GCA_039801565.1 Caldifarciminota bacterium | reverse complement strand
TAACTAACACTCAGTTAAATAATTTTTTTTCTCCTATCTATTTGATTTATATAGTATTATGTTTTAGGATAGCGTAGAGGAGGGTATGGCTGGGTAGCAGTATCGGAGTTAGTGTAGGGGGTAGACCCATAACAAGCCCTATGGGTTGCCGAAACGCTTAGTTCACCGGTTGACCGAGGGGTTAGCTCAAAAACTGGCTGGGCGATTGACTGTTAAGTTAGCCCTCAGCCTGGCTGGTAGAAGAGTTGGCAAACCAGCTCAGAAGTTGGTTGGAGAACTGAAAAGTGGTTATCTTAAAGGTTGAATTAGCAAGTAGATCTCTAAAAGGAAAAGTTATAGGTGATTGCTTATGACCAGAATTTGTTATTCTTTATCAAACCGAAAAGAATCGCTATTCTTTAACGGCTTTTATTAAATTCCGTCTTGTTTGGCAAAAAGAAATCCTTTTCATCCTTAAGGATTGCAATCAGCTTTATAAAGATTAAAATTAGGATTGGAAGAATCGAAAAGATAACTTGAATGGGGTTAATAAACGATTTGACCAACTCACCGTTATGAATCAAACACCTTATCGCTTGAAAAATCTTAGCATAAGTACCAAATCCTTACCTATTTAAAAAAATAACCACATCGCAAAGTAATTATTGGCAATTCTCTTATGCCATTTTCTCGAAGATTCAAGCCATTAAAATTACCCAATTTGCTCATTATCAAGAAATCAGCAGTGTCATCTACAAATCTCTTAAAATTAAAAAAGGGGAGAAATTCTTCTCCCCTTTAAATTATTGCCAAGTTTTATTTAGCTACGTTTCCCTCGACAATAACAGTTTTTGTATGGATGGAGAGGAAACCTAAGAAGTAACTGATAAGAAAGTCAACGATATCGTATTGCGTTTTCACCCTGACGTTCTCGAGGTTATATTTAGTAATCAACTCTTCAGTTGAGTTATCAGTAATTGGGACAAGCCCCCAAATAACATACCAAACTTTTTTGGTAGTTTTAAAAGTAGTAGGATCGGTCTCTGCTGCCAGCACAACTTTTTTACCGGTAGGAGCGACAATTGAAACCGTGGCACAATTCATAAGCAGGAAGCAGACTAAGCAGATAGAGATTATTAATAGATTTTTACGCATGAAAGCCTCCTTTCGGTTTAGAAGTTAAATGTAACACCACGATGAGAGAATAATAAAAATTTTTTTCCTGTCAACTGTTTTTTCAAAGTCAAACTCACAAAATTAGTTTTCTTTAATTGATTCTGTAATTTTTTGTCAGTTAATTCTGATTTTTAACAATTTATGCTATAAACTTCATTTCTCGGTTACTTGTTGACCGAAGATATGGGCATAAACTTTGGCGTCATTTACCATATTCGAAATCACGCAATATTCATTGGGTTGATGGGCGGTTGATTCGAATTTACCCCAAACTGCGGCATCGTAGCCTGCCCGACGGAAAAAAGCCGCAACCGTGCCACCGCCAATTCCTTTTGGCTTTGCCTCAACACCATAGACATCTTTTATTGCCCTACTTAACATCTTTACCACTGGTGCATCAGCCCGAGTTGGCGGTGCGGCTTGCTCGAACTGTTCAGTACTAACCTCAACCGTGACGCCAAACTCCTTTTCTATCGCCTGAGCTTCGGTTTTCACATCTTCTAAGAGTTCATTAATATCATACTGTGGTAAAACCCGACAGTCAAAATAGAAGACATCTTCACCAGGAATGGTATTAATATTCGGCACATTGGCTTCCTTTTTTGTCGGTTCAATAGTAGTGATTGGTGGGTCGAATAGGGAATCTTTAGCATTGTATATTTCGTGCAATGTTTTATCTATTCGACACAAAAGATTGGCACCGGCGCGATGGGCATTTTTACCTTTTGCAGGATCTGAACCGTGGCACTGTTTACCCAAGGTCCGAATTTTCAACCAAACGATTGATTTTTCGGCAATTTCAATTTGAGTGCCGGTTGGATTACCGGCATCAGGAACAATAATCAAGTCATTCGGTTTGAAGATATTATAATTAGCCAGAAGATAGCCAATACCGTATTTACTGCCGGTCTCTTCGTCAGCAACCAAGACTAATCCAACATTGTAATAGGGCTTTAGTCCGAGTTCAATTAATGCTTTTACAGCGAAGATGGAAGCAACCATCTCTTGTTGATTATCCTCAACGCCACGACCATAAATCTTACCCTCGCGCACCTCAGCACAAAAAGGGTCGGTTTGCCAAAGTTCACGCGCTCCTTCTGGTACAACATCCATATGGGTCATTAGCCAAATTGTCCGTTCATCAGAGATACCTTTGAGCCTTGCCACCAAATTGGGCCGATAACCATCCGGAACCGAAGAGTCTGGAGCATTATACTCTTCCACCACAAGCCCAATCTTTTGGAAGTAATCTCTTAGATAGGCAGCTTTTTTGGCTTCGCCTTGACCTTGATTGCGTGGACCGATTGCTGGAATCGCTGTTAATCTTTTTTGCAACTCAATCATTTGGTCCTGGTAAGCGTCAATCTTTTTAAAGATTGCCTCAATTTGGTTACTATTCCACATCGAACCTCCTATTTGAATAATTGTGATTAAAGTTAAACCGACAAATCTTTGTTTCATCTTATAACTTCGCTCTTGCCAGGGCCGGGGTAGTCAAGGGCGAGGCACCAAAGTGTTGGTATCGGGAATAGCCAGCCGCAGCAATCATTGCAGCATTGTCCGTGCAAAGTTCAGACTTAGGCAAGAAGCAAGTTATTTGATTTTTGTCGGCAAATGTCTTAACTCTTTCTCTTAAACGCTTATTTACCGCCACCCCGCCCGAAATGGCAACTCTTCGAATACCAGTTGCCACCACTGCCTTCTCAATCTTATTCAAAAGAAAATCAAACACCACTTCTTGAAAACTGCAAGCAATATCTTCTTTTTTGGGGTCTTGAGTATCACGCAAATAATAGAGTACCGCCGTCTTTAGACCCGAAAAACTGAAATCATAGTTTTCGATTTGGGGAATTGGAAACTTGATAGTGCGATTGCCCTTTTCGGCTAATCGCTCAATAAAATGACCACCAGGATAAGGTAGTCCGAGCATCTTAGCTACTTTATCAAATGCTTCACCACAGGCATCATCCAGGGTTGTTCCCAGAATTGTGTAGTCACAGTGGTCTTTGACTAAGATTAGTTCTGTATGACCACCAGAAATGATTAAAGAGATGAAAGGAAATTCAATATTCGGATATTCTAAGAGCACCGCAAAGATATGGCCTTCTAAATGGTTTACCGCCACGAAGGGAATACTTAATCCTAAGGCTAAAGCCTTAGCAAAGGAAAACCCGACCAGCAAAGCGCCGATTAAACCTGGGGCATAAGTTGCGGCGATTAAATTCAAGTCTTTATAATCTACTTTCGCCACTGCCAAGGCAGTCTCAGTGATTGGTACGATTAAGGGCAGATGGGCCCGGGCTGCCAGTTCTGGAACCACCCCACCATAAATCGAATGGATGGATTGGGAAGAAACAATATTGGAAAGAATCTCCTTGCCATCGGCAACAACACTAACACTGGTCTCATCACAAGAAGTCTCAATCCCTAAGCAAATTGACCGCATCAGGAGTTGAGTAAAACCAATGGCCGATATTCTAAATTTTTAAATTCGAATAATTCACAAGATTCGATGACGAAAAAGAAATAGGAGGGCATTTAAAAACACGTTAGATTAAAATGCTTCGGCGACGCAAAATAGTAGTCAAGAGTAACTGTCCGCATTTTAATTTTACCGAATCTTCACTTGAAAGAAAGCCGGCTCGCATTTGACCAATGAAATCCCGGTCGGCAAAGTTATTTCGGCTCGGACTTGGTGAGTCCCAGCAGTGAGTCCAGCGAGGTTAAGTTTGGCTTTTATTTCCCAAGGTTTTAAGTTTTTAAGTTTACTTTCCGGTCCGGCGACAGCGATTTGAGCTTCGGCTGGTTTTAGTTCGACCAATCTGCCTTGTAAACCCTCAATTGCTAAGGGAATTCCTAAAAAGATGCGGGCAGTCTCTTTTTCGATTTGGATTGACACTTCGACCGAATCCGGCTCGACACGAAAATTCTCGCCCGTTGGTGGTATAACTTTTAATTTTACATCCTTCGATTCTTTAACCTCGGCTAAATTCAATGATTCCGTGTTCAACACTGAAATAAAGGTGATATCCTCTTTTGGTCCAATTAGGGAGATATCCGATTTCGGTGTGATGTTGACCAGCGCCAGTCCTTTATCCAAATTGCCTTTGAATGGTATGGAAACCGTTACCGGTTTTTTACTTAGGCGGTCAATCGTCAATTCGACATATTCTGGGTCAATTGATTTTAAATTAAGTGCTGGTGGTAAGCCCAACTCTTCAGGGATGAGTTTTATTTTCCTGACACCAATTTTGGTATTGCTTAAATCCAATTGGAATTGGTAGCGCTTCGGATTTAATCCGATAAAATCTTTTCCCTTACCCTGAATTGTCAATAATGCTCGGTCGGTATTTTTGTCGGCAACGACTTGGCCCTCAGCTAAGTTAATAGTTACAATTGGAATCTTAAGTGTCATCGTTACGGTTCGTTCCATCACCGCATTAAAATAGATGAGGATAGCAATTATTAGCGCCAAGATTTTGAGATAAAGATCCTTAAAAATAAGTTGTAGAAAACCTTTCACTGCTATCAATATAATTAATTATCCGTGACTGTCAAGGCTAAAGGCAAACCTTTCGAATCAAAAGTGCGAATGCATAACAAATATAAAGTGAATTTATCAAGAGGAAATTCGAGTTATTTGCTTTCCTTTGTGAGATTCGGCAGTGTTTGCTAAAGGGACTATTCATCGGTGCTTGACTTTGGTTAAATTCGTTTTATATTGAAAGTGTGCGGATTTTAGCTGGTACGCTGAAAGGCAAATTGCTCCGTTATCCGAAAAATAAAATCCGACCGACGACCGAATTGATTCGAGGCGCAATCTTTAACATCCTTGCTCCCAAAATTATTCAAGCCAGAGTTGCGGATTTTTTTTGTGGCGCCGGCTCATTGGGAATTGAAGCACTTTCCCGAGGGGCAAAATTAGTCTATTTTTTTGAAAAATCAAAATTAGCACTACGTTATCTCCGTCAAAATCTGGGGAATTTGCCCGGTGCGTTTATCGTTGAAGGGGATGGCTTGAACAAAATTAAAACCATCAACCAGCAATTTGATATCATAATTGCTGACCCACCTTACGAGAAAGGTCTAATCAATCAGTTTATCAAAAAGGTTGTCAAAAGTAAGATCTTAGCCCCCAACGGCGTCATCGTCTTGCAGTATCACAAGAAAGAAGCAATTGCCTTACCTGAAGGACTGATAATTGTCAAGCAAAAAAGATATGGGGATAATTTAATTTCAATCATAAGGAGGCAAGATGAAAATTGCGGTCTATCCGGGTAGTTTTGACCCAATCACTAATGGTCACATTGACATTGTGCGTCGGGCGAGCAAATTATTTGATAAAATCATCGTGGCGGTTGCCAGGCGGGAGCAAAAAAAACCTATCTTCAGTTTAGAAGAAAGAGTGAATTTAGCAAAAAAGGCTTTGGCAAACCAGAAAAATGTCGAGGTTATTGGGTTCAGTAATCTCTTGATTGACTTTGTTCGCGAACAGAGGGCGTGTACAATCATTCGTGGGATTCGGGCAGTGGTTGACTTTGACTACGAATTTCAGATGGTTGTGACCAATCGAAAACTCGCCCCTGAAATCGAGACAATTTTCTTTATGCCCTCGGCGAAATATTTTTATTTGAGCGCTTCGTTAGTGAAAGAGATTGCTGCTTTAGGTGGTAAGATTTCCTGTTTTGTGCCGAAACCAGTGGCACAAGCCTTAAAACGAAAATTTGCTAATCGCACTTCGTGAAGTTTGTTGACGAAGCGATAATTGAAGTTACTGCCGGCAATGGCGGTAATGGCTGTATCTCTTTCCGTCGCGAAAAATTTGTACCGAAAGGCGGACCGGATGGCGGTGATGGTGGTGATGGCGGTTCTGTCTATTTAATTGGTGATGCCAAACTTGAAACCTTGGCTGATTTGGCTTATCGGCGCCACTACCGGGCAGGAAGGGGCGCACACGGAATGGGTAAAAACCGACATGGCGCAAAGGGTACTGATTGCTTTATACCAGTTCCACTCGGCACCGATGTCTACGATGCTAAAACCAATCAATATTTAGGCGAAATCATTGAGGCAAACAAGACCCTTTTGGTGGCAAGAGGTGGTAGCGGTGGTAGGGGGAACGCTCATTTCAAGACTTCCACTAATACCGCACCTCGAATTCGGGAATTAGGTAAACCCGGGGAAAAAAGAAAATTGAAATTAGTTTTAAGGCTATTGGCAGATGTCGGTTTAGTTGGTCTGCCCAATGCTGGCAAATCGACGCTTTTAAAGCGAATCACCGCTGCGATACCCAAAATCGCACCTTACCCTTTTACTACTCTTACGCCAAACTTAGGGACAATAAAAGACCAATATTTTAAGTACACCGTGGCGGATTTACCAGGAATTGTCGAAGGTGCCCATAAAGGCAAGGGGTTGGGGTTGACTTTCTTGCGTCATATTGAACGAGCCGGCTTATTAGTGTTTTTGGTTGACATTAGTCGCCCAAACCCATTGGCTGATTTTAAGACCCTGCTTAATGAAATTGCTTCTTATAATCCTGAAATTCTTAAAAAGAAACAGATTTTGGTCTTCAATAAAATTGATTTGGTCACTACTAAAATCCATTTTCCGTTAGCGATACCAACTTATTACATATCAGCCTTAACTGGCGAAGGGATAGCAAAATTTCTGGAGGCATTAAAGGAGCATCTTGGGGCTTAATCCATTATTCATTGATTTATTGAGTATTCCAAAGCTGACCGACACGAAATTGAGAAATTTATTACAGAAGTTTATGACCCCGGATAAGATTTTTGCAGCTGAAATAAGAGATTTACTCGAGGTTGACGGTATTGATTCGGATTTGGCTTTAGCAATCAAAAATTATCGCCGGAGTGACCAGGTAAACAAAAAATTGCTGATTGGTGAACGGCTCAATATCAAGACGGTTTCGTTCCTAGATGCGGATTATCCGAAAAATTTAATGACGATTAATGATTTTCCTCCAGTTCTTTTTGTCCGAGGGGAATTTACTCCAGCGGATAGCAAAGCTATAGCTGTTATCGGTACGCGCAGCGCCACCAACTATGGCAAACAGATTGCCGAAAAATTCGCTTACGAATTAGCCAATTGTGGTATAACAATTGTCAGTGGGTTAGCAAGAGGAATTGATACCATAGCTCACGAGGCGGCACTCAAGGCTAAAGGGAGAACGATAGGAGTGTTAGGTTGTGGTATTGACATTTACTACCCACCAGAGAATCGAAAACTCTATGCCGATATTGCCGAAAGTGGTGCAGTAGTGACTGAATTCAACTTTGGCACGCCACCCTGGGCATATAATTTCCCAAAAAGGAACCGGCTGATTAGTGGCTTATCATTGGCAGTTCTGGCGATTGAAGCCCGAAAGAGTTCGGGAGTATTGAACACTGTGCAATGGGCAGTAAATCAAGGAAGAGAAGTTTATGTTGTGCCGGGTGATATTCGTGCCAAGACCTGTGAGGGAACCAATCAATTGATTAAAGAGGGTGCAAAGCCAGTAACTTCAGTTGAAGACATTTTAGCCGATTTGGAAATTGCTAAAAAGCAAAAACAAAAACCTGTCCCAGAAATTTCAGAGACCGAAAAACAACTACTTGAGGTAATTGAGACCGAACCACTTCACATTGATAAGATTGCCGAATTGACCAATATGGAAATAACCTCGCTACTAACAATCCTTTTAGAATTAGAAATTAAAGGATTGGTTAAACAATTACCGGGCAAAAGATTCTTAAAAAACTTCTAAAAACCATTTTAATTCTAACCTTCCCATTAACCTTTTGGATGTTGTCTAAAATCAGCTACTGAACACACCGAAGTAATCCGAAGAAAAAAAGCCCGAAGGGTTAAAAAGAGGTTGGTTCTTGACCGTTTGGAAAATCCTTTGAGGTATCGCTTCAATCCTTTGCCTCATACCAATCTAATTTCTGCCTTCACTTCTAAGCATAGCTTTTTATCTCACTACTATCACCAAAGCTAATCTTATCACATAGAACTTATCCGTAACAATATTGGCTCTATAATAGCCTTTCGTAATTGCATAAATGGTTGCCATAAATCAATCACCGAACAGTTTAACCTATCCTCTACTGGAATTCGTTCCAATCGTTCCTTTTAATCCTTTTCAGTCACGGCCGGCAATAGTATCAAAAAACAGTGTCGGTCAAGTCGGTCGGTGAGAACTGTAGCACAAAGATGTTCTTTGGCAACGCACCAACACCCATTGTTCGGAGGGTCTTATTAAATTATTGATTAGCCATTCGATACCAGAACCTTCTTAGTATATTTTATCCCCGAGGCGCGGCTCCAATCTTTAAGTGAGATTGAAGTAATCTTCCCTCTTTTTGGCAGATAGTCTCTTTCGAAGCGTTTGTTCGACAGCTGTATTTAGCAATACTTTTAAAGTTTTCGGGTGTTGGGTTTATGGCGATAAAGTCAGTCAAAACCTTCGTTTGAAGATGCGGGGTGTCTTTTTGTTTTGGAGTGGTGGGTTTTTGGATTTTTCTTGGATGATTTGGTAAATTCGGTTAGCAGGGTAAGTGCAGTTGGGACAGATTTCGTAACGGGTTAGTTTTTGGATTCTTATTAAGATTTCTTGGTCGAGATGGATTGTCTCAAGAACGGATATCTCTTCTTGTCTGACTTGGGTGATACGATTATTCAACATTGGCGAATCCTCTCATTGCATTATGAAGATTTCGCCGATGCCTTTCCAATATAACCATCTCTTTCTCCGTCTATTTGGTTAAAAGCCTTTTTGTTATGATGTCAGTTTTCTAAATCCATTTCGAATAGATCCAATTTGCGGGTTTTTAAATAGCAATACTAGTGAGTCTTAAAATCAATCCATAGCTAGTACAGCCGATTTATGCTGTGTTGGGATGAGGGCCAAAGTATTAAAAATCCGAATTCCAACTCTACCTGATTGACAATCAGTTTGGATACCGGTAAGATTATTCGTCCTCCAACCGTTTGGAGAGGTGTCCGAGTTGGCCTAAGGAGCACGACTGGAAATCGTGTTTCCCGACTAAAATCGGGAACGCGGGTTCGAATCCCGCCCTCTCCGCTTTTGCGAGTGATTTCGTCGCAGACCTCTTATCCAAATTGTATTGACCAATTCAGTCAAACGCTTAACTCAAAAGACTGGTACATAGTGAAATGCTCCCGACGAAACGATTTTTGAAACTTGACTGTTTTTTTTGCGTCTATAAAATAATAAGCTAAATTATTACCTCTTTTAAAAGAGGTTTGCCACAGAAAACCAAAGATACTGAGAACCTTTCTTCTCAGTGACCCTGTGGCAAAAGAAAAATTGCAATATACTCAATAATAACCTTAAAAAGGAGTGATAAATGGCGGTAGTGAAAGACGAAATCGAAAGAATTCATCAAGCAATCGAAAAAGAAAGCCTAATTGTCCAGGCCATCACCAATGAAGTGAATAAGGTGATAGTTGGACAGAAGTATTTAATTGAACGATTGTTAATTGGACTATTTGCCAATGGTCATATTCTGATTGAAGGTGTACCAGGACTCGCAAAGACCTATGCAGTGAAGACTTTAGCCAGCGCCATCACAACCAAATTCCAAAGAATCCAGTTCACACCGGATTTGTTACCCGCTGATATTATTGGTACGATGGTCTATAATCAAAGAACTGGTGAATTTACCCCACGTAAAGGACCAATCTTTGCCAATCTGATTTTAGCCGACGAGATTAACCGAGCACCACCTAAGGTCCAAAGCGCCTTGTTAGAAGCGATGCAGGAACGACAGGTTACGATTGGCGAAGAGACCTTTAAATTAGATGATCCGTTCTTAGTTTTAGCCACTCAGAACCCAATCGAACAGGAAGGAACTTATCCCTTACCCGAAGCCCAAGTTGACCGATTCTTATTGAAATTGAAGATTACTTATCCGGCAAAGAATGAAGAGTTGGAAATTATTGAGCGGATGGCAAGTGGCAATGAACCAAAGGCTAGCCCAGCGGTTAAACCTGAGGCAATCATCAAAGCCCGCGAGTTATGCAATAGTATCTATGTGGATCCGAAGATTAAAGACTATATTCTCAATATTGTCTTTGCCACTCGTTTCCCGGAAGAATACGGACTAAAGGATTTAAAAGGTTTGATTCGTTATGGTGCTTCACCTCGTGCTTCAATCTATCTTACCACTACTGCCCGGGCGATGGCTTTCTTGCGCCGCCGCGGTTTTGTTATCCCGGAAGATATCAAAGAGTTGGCACCGGATGTATTGCGCCATCGGATTATCCTGACTTATGAGGCAGAAGCCGAAGAGATTACAACCGATGAGATAATCAAAAAAATCCTTGAAGGTATCGAAGTGCCATAAGAATTTAACTCGAATATGGTTTAAATCGTTCAAAAGTTCAAGTAGTTTGAATGGTTCACGATGTTATCGGCTGAGTTTTTAAGGAAAATCCAAGAGATTGAGATTCGAACTAAGCATCTGGTTAATACACTCTTTGCCGGAGATTATAAATCTTCCTTCAAAGGGCGGGGAATTGAATTCCTTGATGTCCGGGAATATTTACCTGGCGATGATGTTCGGACCATTGACTGGAAAGTGACCGCGCGCTTTGGCAAACCGTATGTGAAAAAATATGCGGAAGAACGAGAACTTTTAGTTATTCTCGTCGTTGACGCCTCAGGTTCTGCAAGATTTGGTACCAGGCGTCAACTTAAGTTAGAACAAGCCGCCACGATTGCCGGAACCTTAGCCTTTTCTGCAATTAGAAATAACGATAAAGTTGGACTTCTCTTCTTTACCGATAGGGTCGAAAAATTTGTGCCACCCCGAAAAGGTAGATTCCATGTCTTGCGGTTAATTCGGGATATCCTCTATTTTGAACCAACTCATAAAGGTACTAATCCGATTTTAGCCTTAGAGTTCTTAATGCATATCTTAAAACGCCGGGCAATTGTCTTCTTGATTAGTGATTTTATTGGCGATGGATTCGAGCCCGCTAAGTTAAGAATCCCTTTGGGCGTGGCAGCAAAAAGGCATGACTTGGTGGTGTTAACCATCAATGACCCCGCTGAAGAAAATCTGCCCAATCTCGGTCTGGTCGAATTAGAAGACGCTGAGACCGGTGAGATTTTAACGGTTGATACTCGAGATAAAGGTCTGCGTGAGCGTTTTCATCTTTATTGGCGACAAAAATATGAAGAGCGGAAAAGACTGTTTAACTCCTTAGGGATTGACCATATTGACCTTAAAACTTCTGAAGACTTCTCAAGTAAACTCCATAAGTTCTTTCAGGCAAGAGCCCGAAGGTACCGATGAGAGATAAAATGCGAAAAGCGGAATACGAAAATCAGAACAAAGCAATGGTAATTTTGCTGGTATTTTTGTTAATCAGCTTTGGTCTTGGACAGACTGATACGACAAAGACCGATTCGCTTATGCCGAAATACGAAATTCGAGCTGTGCCGGCTGCTGCTTCAGATGGTGTCGAAATTAAAACGAGACTCCAGCCAATTGGTGCGAAAAGATTGACCGTCGGTGACCAATTCAAAATGACCGTTACGGTGAAGCATCCCAAGACAATCCCAATTTCACCCTTAGCCGTAGATACGATTGAACCATTTGGCATCATTGAGCAGAAGTTTACACAAAAGACCAAAGGTGATATGATGATAAGCACCTTTGATTTAAAACTGGCTGCCTTTGCTACCGGTGATTTAAAAATTCCGTCTTTCCGAATCTTCTTCCAAACTAATCCCGATGACACAATTCTTAAATATGTTGCGACGGAATCGATTCCAATCTCGATTATGAGTGTCTTGCCGGAAGATATGCGAGATATTAATGATATTAAAAAGCCGCTAGATTTTCCGAACTTTTTGCCCCTGATAATATTGGCAATTCTAATCGGTGTTGGGATTATAACTTTTCTCGGTTTTTACTTAACCAAAAAGTTTCGGCGGATAAGAGAAATGATTAAGCCATTGGCCCCGCCTTGGGAAGAAGCGCTTATGGCATTGAATCAAATTCCAGTCGAAGAATGGTTGAACAACAATCGGATTAAACAGTATTACTATACCGTCTCGGAAATCTTAAAGCGCTATTTAGAACGAAGATTTTTCTTTCCAGCCTTAGAACAAACAACGACCGAATTGGTTCGAACAATGAAACAGAATAAAATCCCGGAACGGGACGGGTTTAGCAATTTCTTTGTCCGTTCGGATATGGTTAAATATGCTAAATTTGTTCCGCCGCGGGATGAGATGGTCGGTGTGATTGAACAGGTTAAGGAATTGATAAATAGAACAAAACCAGTTGAAGAAACTAAGACAACCACCGAGCAAGACAAAAGTTCTAAAAAGGAAGTGAATGATAACTAATAAGACAGCAGCGAAAGGGTTTTTACCAGTGCTGTGTCGGCTCCTGCTCTGTGGTATTGAAGAATTAAATTAATATGCGGTTTGGTTCGCCTCTATTTCTATTACTACTGCTCTTAATTCCATTGCTCATCTATCTTGAATTACGCAAGCGACCAGGTACAGTGCAATTTTCCAATATCGCTTTTCTTAAGGCAAATGATATCCGGGGTAAATCTCTACGATTTGCTATATTGGTTTTAAACTGCTTGGTTTTGCTTTTAATAATCTTAGCATTGGCGCGTCCGCAAAAAGGACGGGTCTTTCAAGAAGTCGAGTCCCAGGGTGTGGATATAATGCTCTGTTTAGACATCTCTGGTTCAATGCAAGCAGAAGATTTTTCGCCCAAGAACCGATTATTTGTCGCCAAAGAGCGGGCTAAAGAGTTCATTGCCAAAAGAAAAGGTGATAGAATCGGTCTGGTGGTTTTTTCCGCTTTAGCCCTAACCCAATGTCCTTTAACGCTCAATCGTGAGATTCTGAATAATCTGATTGACCGAGTTACAACTGGGATTGTTCCAGATGGCACAGCCATTGGAATGGGGATTGCGACTGCCGTTGCCCGGCTGGAAAACTCCCAAGCGAAAAATAGATTGATTATCCTTTTAACCGATGGACTGAACAACGCTGGTGAGATTGACCCAATAACCGCAGCCAAGACCGCCCAGAGTCTTGGAATAAAGATTTATACAATTGGCGTGGGTAGCGAAGGCGAAGTACCTTATCCAGTCGATGACCCAATCTTTGGCCGAAGATATGTTAGAGTGAAGATTGATTTGGATATGAAAACGCTTCAGGAGATTGCTGCGATTACTGGTGGTAAATCCTTCCTGGCCACGGATGCTAATGCTTTGAAGACAATCTATGACGAGATTGACCGAATGGAACCGAGCACTTTTAAAGTAAAACAGCATACGGTTTATTCGGAACGGGCAAATCTATTTACTATTCCGTCGCTGGTGCTCTTACTGGCAATTTTGGGACTCTCTCTTACCGTTCTAAGGAGAATACCTTGATTAAGTGGGCAGCTGGACAATACCTCTATTTTTTATTGCTGGTTCCTCTAATTATTGTCGGCTATATAATATATTTTTTATTAAAGCATAAGGCACTTAATAAAACCATAGACAGCCAACTAATCCCAAAATTGACCGAGACCGTGAATCGGCGTTGGCAAATAGTAAAGGCTTTGCTATTTATTTTGGGCTTTATCTTTGTTGTGATTGCAACGGCACGTCCGAAATGGGGTGAAACTCTACAAATGTATAAAGGCAAAGGGATTGATATTGTAATCGCGCTGGATGCTTCGAAGAGTATGTTAGCCGAAGATATTAAACCGAATCGTTTAGCCCGTGCTAAAACTGAAATCTCGGCTTTGATTGATAATTTAGGTACGAACCGAATTGGGATTACTGCCTTTGCTGGCGATTGCTATGTAATGTGCCCATTGACGACGGATATGGAAGCAGCCAAGATGTTTTTAGACATTATTTCACCGGATATGATACCAATTCCAGGCACAAACTTTGCCAAAGCGCTTGCGGTCTCGGCTTCGCTCTTTGACCCAAAAGAACCGAGTTATAAGGCTTTAATCTTAATAACCGATGGCGAAGACTTAGGTGAGAACCCGATACCGATTGCCCAACATATTGCCGAACAAGGTGTAAAGATATTTTCGGTTCTGATTGCGACCCAAGAGGGTGCACCGATTCCAGAAAAAGACCGAACGGGCAATCTCATCGCTTACAAGAAAGATAAAAAGGGTGAGATGGTGATGTCCCGGCCCAATGAGAACTTACTAATCATCGTCTCCCGACTCTCCGGTGGTCGGTACTACCGCTCGGAGACGATGTCTTTAGACAATTTGACTCAAGAATTGGATAGGATAAAGAAAAAAGAGATTGGGGGCGGCGAGTATGTTGAATATGTGGAACGGTATCAATATTTCTTATTTATCGGATTTGTTTGTCTATGCTTGGCGATTTTTATAAGTGACCGAAAAGGTAATTGGTTTTCCTCATTGGCATTTTGGCAAAAGAGAAAGGAATAAAATGAAAAGGAGATTAATACTTCTGCTCTTTTTAACCCTAACTTATGCCGATGTTGGTTCACTGATGCGTAAAGGCAATGGACTATATCGTCAGGAAAAATACGAGGATGCTCTTAAATCTTATCGAGCAGCCCAGGTCTTAGAACCAGATAACCCCGATATTCGCTTCAACCTTGGTGCGGCTTTATATAAATTGAATAAATACAGTGAAGCGCTACCCGAATGGCAACTGGCCTTGGTAAGTAAGAATAAGAAGACCAAGGCAGCCGCAACTTATAATATGGGAAATGCCAGTTTTAAGAGTGGCGAGCTTGAATCAGCAATAAATTTCTATAAACTTAGTCTAAGTATTAACCCAAATGATTGGCAAGCCAAACAAAATTTGGAATTCGCGCTAAAAATTAAAGAAGAGTTGCAAAAACAGCAAAAACAGGATACGACAAAGCAAAAACAAAAGCAGGAGCAACAACAACCCCAGTCGCAACCCCAGATGCAACCGCAGAAAGGTGCGATGAGTAAAGAAGAAGCCCAGCGTATCCTTGAGGCGTTGAAGAATAAAGAGAAAGAGGCGCAGGAACAAGCTAAACGAGTCAAACCAAAGATTGATGTGGAAAAGGATTGGTAGGAATGAAAAAGCTAATCGTAACTATCCTAATTAGTTTTATTTTGGTAGTTGCTGCCGAGATAAATTTTACTGCTTCGGTTGACCGAACCCAAGTTGGGCTTGATGACCAAATCCAATTGACCGTTTCGGTCCAAGGTCAAGATATCGGGCGAGTGCCTAACCCAGAATTGCCTGACCTCGTCGATTTTGACCGATTAGGTTCGACCTCTTCTCAGTCAACCAGTATCTCAATCATTAATGGCAGGATGTCACAACAACAGACAATTAGTTTTATCTATTTCTTAAGACCGAAACGGACCGGGACATTGACGATTGGACCTTGCAAATTAAACTTCAAGGGTCAGACTTATACCACTGAACCAATCACAATTCAAGTCGAAAAGGGCAGTGTCCAAAAACCTCAAGCACAACCGAGAATCAGTCCGTTTGAACCGCCAACTCGAGAGGCAGTGCCAATTGAAGGTAATTTGATGTTGGTCGCTTCCCCGAATAAAAGAACCGTTTATAAAGGTGAGCAGGTGACCGTGGACTTTACCCTATATACCCGTTTACAACTCGGTAATCTCTCATTAGATAAATTACCCAGTTTCTCAGGCTTTTGGGTCGAAAAACTTTATGACGCCCAGCAACTCAATTTTCAAGAGCGCGTAATCAATGGCAAACGGTACTCAGCATGTCTTTTAAAGAAGGTTGCCCTCTTTCCAATGCAAACTGGTGAATTAACGATTGAGCCGATGTCGTTAGTGGGAACAGTAATTAGGCCTGCTCGTAGTTTCTTTGACTTCTTTGATGAAACTGAACCAGTGAAGATACAATCCCAAAGCATAAAAATCAATGTCCTACCTTTACCGGAAACCGGTAAGCCAGCGGATTTCTCTGGTGGTGTTGGGCAATTCAACATTAAAGCAAGTTTAAAACCCGACAGTTCGGTCAACGGCGAGCCGGTAAATTTAACAATCCGAATCTCGGGGACGGGCAATGTGAAATTGATTGATAAACCAAGCTTGCCAACAATTGCCGGGTTAAAGGTTCTTGACCCTGAAGTAACCGATAAAGTTTCCACCGAAGGTGGTAAGATAAGTGGCTACAAGGAATTTAAATATCCAATCCTACCCCAACGGGACGGCCGACACGAAATCCCATCAATCAAACTCAGTTATTTTGACCCCAGCGATAAGAGTTATCACACAATTGAAACCGAGAAAATTGTCTTCATTGCTACTGGCACCGCTAAGATTGTAAGTTCAACTTTGACTGAAACCGGCATCAAGGTTTTAGGAACTGATATTCGCCACATAAAGCCTAATTTAACCAGTTTAAATTCCCAATCTGGGATTGTCCCAATTTGGTTAACTCTGCTCTATCCATTTTCGATCGCTATTTTAATTGCTTCAGTCATCTATCAAAGGCATCGTCAGAGATTAGAGAAAGACATTGGTTATGCTCGAAGGTTACGTTCCGGTCGAATGATGAAAAAACGATTTGCCGAAGCAACTAAATTTCTGGCACAGAAAAATGAGAAAGATTTCTATTCTGCCTTAGCCCGAGCGGTATTTGGCTATGTTGGTGACCGATTCAATATCCAGGCGATGGGGATGACCAAAGAGCAATTAAAAGAAGAATTGATTCAAAAGGGAGTAAACCAAGAATTACTTAACCGGTTATTGAGAATTATTGACACTTGCGATACCGCACGATTCTCGCCAGCTTTAGTTGCTGGTATCAATCTGCAGCAATTATTACAGGAGACGAAAGAAGTATTAAATAAACTATAATATCGGAGGACGTATTTTCATAATCTGGTTAGTTTTAATCCAATTGACACCTTGTGAATTATATAATGAAGCCAATGCGGCTTACGAGAGAGGAGATTATGCGCAAGCAATTGAACTCTATGAACAGGCGGTGCGCACCACCCAAAATAGTTGTCTTTACTATAACTTAGGCAATGCCTATTTCAAATCCGGTCAGATTGGCAAGGCGTTGTTAAATTACCAGCGGGCACGATTTCTTAAACCCCGCGACCGGGATATTAATGCCAATATTCAATTCTTACGCAACTACCGGATTGATAAGATGTTAACAATTGAAAATCCAATAATAAAGATTATTGCCAATTTTTTTCATTTCCTTTCCTTTCAAGAAACGCTATTTTTGTCCGCTTTAAGCTTTTTTGTTATGATGGTTTTGATTGCTTTGGCAATTATCTTCTATCAACGAGTTTTGGCTTATATTGCGATTGTTGGTGCGGTTATTTTTCTTTATTCCTTTATCAGTTGGCAGATTTGGCAGGGAGAAAGGAGTCCGACACGAGCCGTAATTATTGTACCCGAAGTCACTTTACATAGCGGTCCGGGTCAAGAGTATAAAGATATTTACATTGCCCATGATGGATTAGAAGTCAAAGTTTTGGAAAGTCGGGGCGATTACTCTTTGGTTCAGTTCCCCGGAGGTGGAGGTTGGCTCGAAACCAAAGCAATCGAAAGCATTTTCTGAATGAAAAGAATCTATCTCTTAAGATTTTGGCAACCCAGACCAAAAAGTTTTTGGTTGTGAGATAGGTGAACGATTTAAACAATTGAACTATTCTTTAACGTCCAGGCAAAAATCACTGATTGGTGAAATAACGGGTCGGTATCAGGGGTGGTCCCTAAGTAACTCCCTAACCTGCCTCATAAACCACTACGGAAGCAACCAGTTGGGAAAGATTAACTCCGTAATCTTGCCCATACCAAAACAACTATGGAAATTAATTCCCCATAAAAATTTCACACCCCCTACCTAATTTTAAATAGGTCCTAACAGATTCTTATGTCTAACTACTTGATAAATTTAATAGTTATAAATTTATGAACCATTAAAATTTTGCTTGACAATTTTTTTTAATAAAATGGGAAATTATGAGTGAGTCGGTTTGTCGGTTAAAATTGTGCTGGTTAGGTATAGGTAGTAAGTTCCAAGTCTTCGTCTACGACTGTCAAAAAAGGTTGTTTTGTCGTCAAACCAGCGAAATAATCTTGCGTCACAAGAAAAACCCTCACTCATAATAAAAAAGGAGGCGTTATGCAGCCAAAACATTTTAAGGGCTTTATTTTTTTAGCCCTACTTCTAATATTCGCCCCACTCTTTGCTGATACCTTAAATCTTCCCATCGGACAGGTTATGGTTAGACCAAGCGGCAGGGTCAATCGGATTCAGGTTAGTCTTGATGTCTCTTGTTTAAGGGATTGTCAGGTTGATTATGCTGAGATTCTAATTCCCCATTTTTTAACCCAAGGTGCGATAACAATTGAAGGCTGGCGATTAAGGTCGAATAATCCGGATGATTATGATACGACTTATCATTCCCGCTATGTTACGGATGCTGAGGTCCGGCTACCGGTTGTCTTAGATATTACCGAGTTTATCAAGCATTGGCTGGCGAATGGCAATAATTTTGGAATTCTCTTAAAACGACCTTATTATGAGGGTGGTGGTTTTCGGGGCGAATTACAAAACTTAAGGAATGCCTTGACAAATGCCAGACTCATGGTATTCTTTGTTAGAAAAAGGAGATAATATGCATAAATTTACAATCTTTTCCATTCTTTTGTTTTTCTCTTTTGCCATCTCAAGAACATTACTCGTGCCTGAACAATTTTTAACGATTCAGCAAGCAGTGGTTATGGCTCAGAATGGTGATACGGTTTCGGTAAATTTCGGCAGACCTAACGGACAACGGTCAGTGGTTAGCGGTCAGCGTATAATCGGGAAAGAGATAACTTTTGAAGTGAGAGGGGAAGGGAAAGGTGAATTGTTAAGAATGATAAATGGTATGAATACCTCAC
>JBDRUX010000044.1:0-19362 GCA_039801565.1 Caldifarciminota bacterium | reverse complement strand
ACCTTGGTCGCCTTGATGTGTAATAACCCTTGTTGGTTAATCGTCCCACCAATAACCATATCACCAACTTTTTTCTTAACTGGCAGAGATTCACCGGTTGCCATTGATTCATCAACACTGGAACTGCCGGCAGTAACTTCGCCATCGGTCGGAATCTTTTCCCCGGGTTTAACCACCATTAGGTCACCAACCTTCAATTGCTCAATCGGAATCTCTTTTTCTTCATTATCAACAAGGACACGGGCAGTCTTAGCACCTAACTGAATTAATCTTTTAATTGCACCGGAAGCCTTGCCTTTGGACATCGCTTCGATATACCGACCGGTCAGATGGAATGCCATAATCATTCCGGCAATCCCAGCATAGTTTTCAATTCGGAGTCCAGAGATTCTTAAGATACCAGTAATCAATGCCGTGATTGTTCCGATTCCGATTAGAACATCCATTGAGGCAGAGCCATGGCGTATTGAATTGATGCCGGCTCTTAGGGTATTTAAGCCGGGAATGAATAAAACCAATGCCCCAAGAATAACCATCAAGGAATCGAGCTTTGTCATATTTGGGTCAATATGATGGATAAGATGGCTAAAGCCCATCTCCAAAATCATTAAGATAATAATCGGGATAGTGATTAACCAGGCAATGATTAATCGGGTCTTTGCCCTTTGCCATTCGAGTTGTGATTTGTCAGTTATTTCAGCGCCGACTTCACCGGGTTCATAACCAACACTTTTGATGATATTCTTGATATCGTTAAGGCTGGTGACTTTTTTGTCATACTCGATAATCGCTTTCTCCGTAGCGAAATTGACCGTAACATTAGCGACACCGGGTAAACTATTTACCGCTTTTTCAATCGTTAAGACACAACTGGCACAGGACATACCAAAGACCGGCAGGGTTATCGTTTCAGTCTTACCGATTTTTTTATCGGGCATTATTGGGATAAAGAGTTCCTGAAGTTTCAGAAATTTTTCGGGATTGGCTTTAAATTTCTCCCGACAGCTCAGGCTACAAAAATGATAAGTCGTTCCTTTATACTCGTAGCGTCCAGCTTCTTCCTCTTCAGTAATTTCCATGCCGCATACCGGGTCACGATGTTTTATCACTGATTTCTCGGGCATCAATTGTTTATTTTAGATAAAATCCAAGGGTAATTGAAGTTGTATGCAACCAATTATCGGTATAACCATCACCCGGTCCGGTCTGATTCTCCTCAGTTCCACGCGCACCACCACCAAGATAACGAATATTAAAAAATCCTGCAAGCGATTCATTTATTTGCACTCCATAGCGCAACGAACCGTCCAGGATTGCCCCAACAAAATCATTCCTACTGCCGGTGATTATTCGACCCGAAGCGTAAAAACCATCTATTTCAACACCAAGCCAAGAGACGCGGTTCAAAGGCAACCTGCTATGAAACCGAATAATTGGGACTGGTCCCAAGTTCTGGTTAATTCGGAAAAAGCTGTCCATCCTTTGAAGCAAAACTGATTGAGGCGTTACGCAATTGCAAAGACAAACCAATCGCAATCTCTTTTTCAGGCGAACGATTGAAATCGTATTGATAACTTAACCGATAAAAACTGAACCCGTATTTGAAATCCATCGGCGTCCCTGCCGGAAAGGTCAGTTCATCAACAACAAGGTCTCTTTCCAACAGGGCTTCTGTTCGAATTTCCAGTGGTTGAATCAGAAAAATCAAGGTGTGCCGGCGACTTATTTCTAATTCTGCGGTAAGGCGACTGAATGGGAAGAGGATATCTTGACCACCTTCTTTAACATAATCGAACCTTGTCCCATCTTGGCTGAATTGAATCTTATGGGACAGGACTTTGACGAATCCAAGTTCGGTACCAACGCTAAAGACAAAACGGTTAGTCGGATTATTTAAGAAAGAAGCCTTCAGGTTAGAAGGTAAAAAGCCAATCATAGTTAAGAGAACGATTAAGGTGAATTGTCGTGAAAACGACTTACTTTTATTAAAAAACATAAACTACCTCCTTGTTATTATTAAAAACTCATTATTAACTTTAATCAAGCAAAAGCAATTGTCAATCCTACGTTTTTCCTACTCCTGCGTAAAGGATGAACAAGAACAGCGAAGCTTATTAATTAGACGCTGATTTCACTTAAAAGATACCTAAAATCATAAACTGCAATATTTAGCAAAGTTATTACCTTACCAAAGATAATGTTTCGCTATTGACTTAGGATTATTCTATAGGTAGTATCCCTATTGTTGTGGAAATTTAAAAGAAAAATTGTGTTACGACAGAGCCAAAATGTCCCCTTATGATAAACTTTTTCTTTTGGTTGTCAATCATCGGTCACCATTATAACGAAATCTTTGAACTAATCGGTCCTGATGATAGACTCTAATTTCTTTCCCAGGAATAATCCGAAGCGCAATCTCAACATCACCCCAATAAGCCCGATAATTAAAATTGGTCAATTGAAATGTCTGCCCCTTATAGCTAAAGGTATTGTCCTTCTTTACCTTGCGAGTCTCACGCAAACAGAAAATCGCATCTAAATCACAATCCGCCGGTAATGGCTTAAAACAGGAATTCTTAAATCGCTCATCCGGAATTATCCCCGTAGTATTATGGACCCATTGACTACTGTAGCGGTCTAAATACTTTTCTAAATACCGATTTGCCGCAGCTAGCGTGGTAATACCATGCCTTTGAAATTCAATGGGTAAGCGGGCTTGTAAGAAACCAAAGAAACGTTCAATTTTCCCTTTTTCATGCGGCGCATGGGGATGGGTGTTAAGGATAATAATTCCCAATTCCGCTAACGCCTGACTAATTTGCGTGTCTACCGCCTCCGGTGGTTTTTGATAATTGAAGTATAAAGAGAAATTAGTTCGATAGTATTTGAATTTAGCATCACAATCCGTATAAAAGGTCTCGAAGATACCATATTTTTCTACCGTTTTTCTTAAGACACAAATATTTTCCCAAGTGGTATCGTGTTCGGCAATTCGGGCGGCAAGTGGTTTTCTGGAGTGGTCATCAAAGGTAAGGATTAACTTTAATTCCTTATCAATGGCTGGTAACCAATGATAAGGTGAGGTATCCATCTGGACCAATTTTCCGGCTTTTTCGGCTTCAAATCGTTTTCGGGGGCGTCGTTTCAGTTTAAGGTTTGGGGTGTGGCGTTGATTGTGAATGAGGATGGTGCGGACAGTTTCGTGAGAGATGGTTATGCCTTGTTCTTTTAGCAAGTCAGTCAGATGGCAGTCCGCCATAGGCGGAATTGTGGGGAATTGTTGTTTAATGCTAATAATTTTCTGTTTAATTTCGGTGGTAGTTTTATTCCAGGGTGGTTTGGTACGTTTTTTGGGTAAGAGTCCCATTACACCAGAGGTTT
The DNA here is from genome assembly GCA_039801565.1 of Caldifarciminota bacterium. Lineage (GTDB taxonomy): Bacteria > Hydrothermota > Tepidihabitantia > Tepidihabitantales > JAOUPE01 > JBDRUX01. Next base: position 15,981 of record JBDRUX010000044.1, on the reverse strand, counting down.
TGAATATTTTGTATAATCGTTTTGCATGGCGGTAGGAGATTTTAAGTAATTCGCTGGCTTGTTTTAGTGAGATGGTACCTCTTTTAACATCGGTCAGTATCACAATTCTATCTCCCAGTTTAATATACGATTTTGATGGTTCTTGCATTCGTCCTCCTTTAAATAATAATTAAATAATAATAACTAAATAAAGGAGGAGGGAACATTTTCGCTTTGCAATGACATAAAAATTGCCTGCTTGACAATCAAAAGCCATTTGGTAAGATTATTTAGTGCAATGGCTTTTTTTAGCGATGCTTTTTTTAAGCCACTCAACCACTTTACTCGTTCCACCATTTAAGCACACCTTGGGTATTAATCGTGCTTCAAAGTTTTTTATCAATATGTTTTTAGGTCCGAACTTTACAATAAACGAACCGGAAGGGATAGTTGCGGTTCGGCTGAAGGAAGGCGATAATCCTAATACTGCCACCGATGACCATATCTTAACTCTATTTGCCGTAAACTCAGGTAGCGGGCAAATTATCTATAATGTCGGATTATTGAAATTGGGCATTTTGGGACAAACCGGAACCGGTGAGAAAGAGTTTAATAATCCGCACGGGATTGCTGCTAATCCGGACGGTGATGTCTACGTTGCTGATACTGATAATAACCGAATCGTCCGATTAAAATTTCAGAAAGGTGACCTGCATTGGCAAGGGGTTTTTGCTGATTCTTTGCGCAAACCGTTCGGCGTTGCGATTGATTCCAAAAAAAGGGTCTATGTGACCGAAAAGGATGCTTCGCGAATCATTGTCTATGACAGCTTGGGCAAACCCATTCAGGTTTGGCAACAAGAGTTGAAAAATCCAACTGCGCTTGCGGTTATTGACTCGGATGCCGATTGGAATTATTATAAAGAAGCATTCGTAGTCGTTATTGACCAATCGAATAAAAGAATTTTGAAATATAATTTGAATGGACGACTATTAAAAATGATTGACTCAAAAACGATTGGGCTTGCTGAAGCCGATTTTGCCTATTTGGCGATTGACTATTATGCCAACATCTATGTTACCGACCGGCTTAATCATCAGATTCATAAATTTGACCGCAATCTCAATTATATCATCTCTTTTGGCAAAGAAGGAGCTGGGGATAGTGAATTTTATTCGCCACGTGGCATTACCATTTGGCGCAGGTTTGGGCAAGTTTTTGTTACCGAAGCCGAAGGCGGTCAATACTACTGGCTTGGATTAGATGGTTTTGTTATTGGTTGCTTTCCCGAAAAGTTCACTTCGGAAAAACCGGGAACAACCATTGCTCTCTATCTTACTGAAGCAGCCGAAGTGATAGTTTCAATCTTGGATGCGAATAATCAATTGGTCAGACAGCTAACTCCAGAGCATCACCAACCACCCGGTGAAGTACTAATCGTTTGGGACGGTAAAGATAATAGTGGTGCGGTAGTTAAACCAGGGACTTACCGGATAAGTTTAACAATCCGCCCAACTTATAGTGCGCCCAAGCGGTATTTTAAGAAGGAATTAGAAGCCTTTGTTCAATGCGTAAAAGAACTGGCTTCTCAATTAGAGAATTGATGAAGACTTCACCGTTATCTTTTTTAATTTGGCTAATGTTGATTACTTCGCAAATTATCTTTGCCACTAAGTATGCCGGTGATTTTGAAGAGATGGGAGTCTCGGCCCGGGCAATTGGCTTAGGTGGTGCCTGTGTGGCAGTGGTCAATGATGCCTCAGCAATCTACTACAATCCAGCGGCTGGAGCTAAAACCAATGCGAGAAGTATTCTTTTGATGCATTGTGAAAGTTTTGGTGGGGCTGTCAAAAGTAATTATTTAGGAATTCTCGTTCCTAATCAAAACCAGAGTTATGGCATCGCAATTTTGCATAACGGTGTTCCCAAAATTAAATTAACTACCCTGCCTGATACCACCCAACCACCTTCCGATACCAATCAACCCATCTTGGAACGGGAGGTGAATGCCAATCAATTTGTCTTTTATCTCAATTTTGGGCAGAGCCTATCACCGGCTCTTCATATTGGGGTAAATGCCAAAATGATTTATCAAACTTACGGTGTCGCATCTTGTTTTGGGATGGGGATTGATTTTGGTAGCGTTATCACATTTTTTGATAGTCTTGACTTAGGATTGAGAATAAGGAATCTAACCACTTCGCCTCTGTTTTGGGATACCAAAACTCGCGAGGTTATTTCACCCCATCCAGCTTTAGGGATTGCCCGCCGATTTACTATTGGACAAGACCGGTTATTATTAAGTGTCGAGTTGGAATCGAATTTGGATGAAGGGCTTACCAATTGGCAACTGCTGGAAAATATTGGCGTTGAATACTCGCTAAAACGCATTCTCTCGGCACGGATTGGTTTATATCACCAACTTTTCACCTTTGGTTTGGGTGCCGAGTTTCGAGGCTTCTTTGTTGACTATGCCTACCAGACCGGTTATTTCAGTCAAGCCCGTGACTTAGGTAGTAGTCAAAGAATCAGTGGAGGTCTAAAGTTTTAAATCCCGAAATATCCCGCAAATTCCTTCACCTTTTTGCCTTAATCATTCCAATTCTTTACTATATCATTCCCAGTTATACCTTAAGTCTAATTATTCTAATCATTGCTACCGTCCTTTTTCTAACCATTGACTTCTTAAGGCTTCATCTCAATCCAATCAAGGGTATCTTCATAATTCTTTTTGGTTCGTTATTAAGAAGGCGGGAGTTCTCTTCACTCACTGGTGGCAGTTATTTATTGTTGGCATCTCTGGTTACTTTACTCATCTTTAATGATACTCCTGGGGTTTTCATTGCTGCCATCTCATTTTTAGCGATTGGCGATACCACCGCTGCTATCGTCGGTCTTGCGATTGGTCGAATCAAGGTCTTTCGTAAAAGTTTAGAAGGAACCTTAGCTGGATTAGCTTCCTGTATTATTGTTGCCTATATTGTATCAATTCTGCCTGATAAGAGTTTGCCGTTTCGGGTGGCACTTTGGGGTGGTGTCTCAGCCGCGGTGGTCGAGGCTTTGCCAATCGAAGTGAACGATAATGTTGTTATCCCAATCCTTTCAGCAACGGTTATGCAATTGGTAAAAACTTTGACTTGAAGGGCGATAAAATGCTGCAACTATTGACAATTATTTTCTCTCCTTTAATCGCTAACGAACCGCAATTGATTAAACACCAGACGCCCCTCCCCTATTTTACTACAAGGGTCTTAGTTACCACTAAAATTGAAAATTTAGGCAGAATCTGCTTACTCAAACTTGCGTCAAATGAATTAGAAAATCTAAAACTATGGAATTGCAGTATCGAATCTTAGACTGCCGTTTACCGGTTTATAAACATTGGGCAGAACCACGCAAAAGACAAAATTTAGCAAAAATTCAAAGCCGGCAGGAAAACTTTGCTATCCGGTTTTATCAATCAATTCGGGATGGTAAAGACCTACCATCTGATATCTATTTTATCCACTTAAAAACTCAAAACCAAAAGGTCTTAGTAGTAAAGGAGGCAAGATGATTTCAAAAACCATCGTAACTTTAATCCTAACTTTAACCCTCGTCAATGTTGCTTGTGCTCAAAGTCCAGCCGAGCAATTAGTTAGAATCCGCAAACTCTATCTCACCAACGAGTACCAAAAGGCACTCCAACAACTTAACGATGCATTGCCCAAGATTCGCGATTATAATACCAAGGCTCTTTATCTTACCGAAATTGGTGATATCTACCTTGACAAACTCCATGATTATACTAATGCCGAGAATACTTACAAGGCAATAATTCGCGACTATCCAAAATATAAAGACATCGCTGGTGTCATCTACCGTCTCGGTCTCACTTATGAAAAACAAGAGCGTTTCCTTGACGCTGCCCAAGCCTACGAGCAAGTAGCGACCAAATATATGAAGACCTCTTACGGTAACGACGCCTTAGATGCTATCGAACGGTGTTTCAAGAAAAATTACCAAGAATTGGTAGCCAAAGTGGACAACTATCCAATCACTCGTCTTGAGTTCGATGACCGAGTTAGCCAAGCACCCAGTCGTTATGAAAAATTTGAAGATAAGCAAAAACTCTTGGACGATATGATTGACGAACGACTCCTCTATTTGGCAGCAATGGAGAAGAATCTACAAAACAATCCGGATGTGATTACTCGTTTGACCGAAATGCGTAATAGCAGTCTATCCCAAGAGTGGTATAATCGGACGGTTTTAGAAAAGGTTAAGGTGAGCGAAGGTGAGAAAAAGAGTTATTATAAAAAGAACAAGAAGACCCGTTTTACGACTCCGGAGCGGGTTCGAGCCCGAGAGATTTTGGTTAAGACCAAAGAAGAAGCCGAAGCCTTGCGGTCTAAAATTATTGCCGAATCGTTACCCTTCGACTCGGTTGCCAAAGAAACTTCGCAAGCCCCGAATAAAAAATCGGGTGGGGATATGGGTTACTTCAAACGCGGCACCCATCCGAAAGAGATAGAAGATGTGGCTTTTCGGCTAAAAATCGGTGAAATCAGTCCGCCGATTGCCACTAAAGATGGGTTTGTCTTACTCAAAGTCGAAGACAAAAAACCGACTGAGGTGCGGACCTATGACAAAGTTACGCGGGAAATTGAAAATACAATTCGCCAGGAAAAGACCGATAAACTCTTCAAAAAAGTATCCGAAGAGTTAAAAAAGCAATACCGGGGCTTCATTGATACGATGGCAATTAAACAGAACAAAGAAACACTGGGAATAGTAGATGACCAACCCATCACTAATCAGCAACTTCAGGAACGAATTAATAAGATTCCGCCCTTCTACCGACAAGGGTTTGAATCAACCGAAGGTAAAAAGCGACTTTGTGACCAAATGCTCTTAGAACAAATCATCTTGCGCGAAATCGAAGAGCAGAAACTCTGGTTGAGCAATAAATTCATTTCCCAATTTGAACCAAGAAGGGTTCAAACCCTAATTCAGACCTTACGCAAGTTGGAGACCACTGATAAGGTACAAGTTGATACAATCGAAATGAAAAAAGATTATCAAGCGACTATCAAAGATTTCAAGGTTCCGGAACAAGTACGGGCTCGAGAGATTGTGGTCAAGTCCGATACCCAAGCGGCTCGACTTCGTAAAGAAGCCCTGGCTGGTAAAATCAGTTTTGATTCTTTAGCCAAAGAATATTCAATCGCACCGACTAAGTGGCAGGGTGGTGATATGGGCTATTTTTCGCGGGGTTCAAAACCGAAAGAAATTGAAGATGCGGTCTTTGGTTTAGAAAAAGGCAAAATCACCAAGGTTATCAAACTTTCCGATACGAGTTATACCTTCTTAAAAGTTGAAGATAAGAAAAAGGCTTACACCCGGCCATTTTCCGAAGTGAAAGAGAAGATTGAGCGAAAAATCCGACGCCAGAAAGAGGAAAAACTCTATCAAGATTTGATTGCTGATTTGCGCAACAAGGCGAAGATTGAAAAATTCTTAACTCAAGAACCGCCACAAGAAGAGACACCAAGCCCTGAGGAGAAGAAATAGTCAATTTAAAAATTGACCCAAACCGCACCCCAGAGTTACGGCGTGACCCAGTGGTTGGGCGCTGGATAATAATTGCTCAAGAACGGGCAGTCCGACCTTCGGATTTTTTAAAGGCAAAAGAAGAGATTAAAGAAGGTAAGGTCTGCCCGTTCTGTCCGGGTAACGAGGATTTGACACCACCAGAAATCTATGCCCTGCGTCCGAGTGGTTCTAAACCGAATCAACCGGGTTGGCAGGTCCGGGTCATTCCTAATCGCTATCCCGCCTTAATCATTGAAAGCCCTCTGAAACGGCAGGGCGAAGGGATTTATGACCGGATGTCCGGTACCGGTGCCCACGAAGTAATCATTGAAACACCAAACCATAATCACCAACTTGCCGACCTAAATGAAAATGAAATCGCTGATGTCTTGCGGACTTTTCGCGAAAGAACCTTAGACTTAACCAAAGACTCCCGATTCAAATACATCATCGTTTTCAAAAATCACGGCGCCTCGGCTGGTGCCTCACTTTCGCATAGCCATTCCCAATTGATTGCGATGCCAGTTGTGCCAAAACAGGTAAAAGAGGAGTTAGATGGTTCCCAACGCTATTATGATTTTCGCCAGCGGTGTATCTTTTGTGATATCTTAAAGCAAGAATTAGAAGATACAAAACGACTGGTTAGCCAAAATGAGAGGTTTGTTGCTATTGCCCCATTTGCCCCCAGATTTCCCTTTGAAGTCTGGATTCTTGCCCAGCGCCACTTTGCTTCTTTTAATACGATTTCTGAATCCGAACTTTTGGAACTGGCGAAGTTATTAAAATTAGTCCTGGTCAAAATGAATCGTGCCTTAAGTAATCCCGATTACAATTTTCTGATTCATATTGCCCCAACCGACAATCCCGAACCTGAGTATTATCACTTTCACATCGAATTGATGCCGAAATTGACGAGAATTGCTGGTTTTGAGGTTGGTAGCGGTTTTTATATCAACCCCACGCCACCAGAAGAATCAGCAAAGTATCTGCGCGAAATATAATTGAACAATTTTAAACCAATTTGAACCATTTTGAACAACTTTGAACCCTATAAGTAAGTGAGGAGACTTCGACTATGAATATTGTGTTTGCCACTTCGGAAGTAGCACCATTTTCCAAAACTGGTGGCTTGGCTGATGTCTGCGGCGCCTTGCCCAAAGCCTTAGCCAAATTGGGAGCAAAAGTTACGGTCTTTAGTCCGTTGTATCCGAGTGTTGAAAAGCTAAAAAAAGAAAAATTGCGCATTAGAAATATTGTCTTGCTAATAAAAGTAGGCGAACGGATTAAAACCGCCCAGGTTCGTCAAATGCGCCAATCCAAGGTAGATTTCTATTTTGTTGATGAATCAGAATATTTTATGCGAGAATTTCTTTATGGCACCGCGCAGGGTGATTATCCAGACAATGCGCAACGCTTCATATTTTTCACTAAAGCGGTCTTGGAAAGCCTGATTGAACTTAAGATTAAGCCCGATATTATCCACGCTCACGATTGGCAGACCGCACTAATCCCCCTTTACCTCAAAACGATTTATACCCATCATCCTTTATTTTTAACCACCAAATCGGTATTCACGATTCATAATCTTGGTTATCAAGGGCTATTTTCGCCAGCGACCTTTTATGATATCGGAGTGCCTGAGAAATATTTTACGCCAGACGGTCTTGAGTTTTACGGTAAGGTCAATTTTTTAAAGGCTGGGCTGCTTTTTGCTGACAAGTTAACCACGGTCAGTCCAACCTATGCCCAAGAGATTCAAACTAAAGAGTTTGGTTTCGGTTTAGAAGGTGTTTTAGCCAAACGCAAAGCCGACCTTTCTGGTATCTTAAATGGCATTGACTATTCAATTTGGAATCCAACCAAAGATAAATTCATCAAACCTAATTATGATTTAAAGAACTGGTCAGAGGCAAAATCAAAAATCAAAGCCAAACTTTGCCAAAAACTGAAACTGGATTTACCTTCGCAAGCACCGCTAATCAGTTTTATTGGTCGGCTAACGATTCAAAAGGGGATTGAACTGATAATCGATGCGGTCAAGGTTGGTATCTTTAATAATGCTGGGTTGGTTATTTTAGGGTTAGGTGAAGAAAAATATCACAAATTACTGCTTGGGCTAAAAAAAGATTATGGTAAAAGAATTTCAGTCAATCTCAGTTTTGATGAACCATTAGCCCATCAAATCTATGCCGGCTCGGATATCTTTTTAATCCCCTCCCGCTACGAACCTTGTGGTTTAGGTCAGATGATTGCTTTCAAATACGGCACAATCCCAATTGGCTATAAAACCGGTGGTTTAGCGGATACCATTATTGACTATAATGAAAATTCTGACCAAGGCAATGGTTTTCTTTTTAATGATTATAACTTGAAGACTTTTATTAAAAAAATCCAATCTGCAATTCAGATTTACTGGCAAAAAGGGGAATGGGCTAAGATTGTCAAAAGGGCAATGAGTGCTGATTTCTCTTGGGTTACTTCTGCCCAAGAATATCTGAAATTATACCAGCCCTGCCATAATTCCACCACTTAAACTAATTAAACTGTTTGAACTATTGCTTCGAGAATTAACAAGCTGTTTTTTCAGTCACTGAAGAATTAAAATCTTTTATCTCATATTTTAGTAGCCTTGGTGTTAAAATCTAACGCAACAATTTATCTTACAACCAGAAACTTTTTGGTCTGGTTACCAAGGCGCAAGAAATAAATTCCGGGGTTGATTCCTTTAAGAGATATCTTCATTTCGTTGTCATTATGAGTCCTGAATGCGTCATGCTGAACCTTGCCCTGAAATGAGTTCAGGGTCAATTTCAGTATCTCAATCTCTTTTATCAACTTTCCTGATACATCGAATATTTTAATTTCTTTCACGGTTAACGGTACACGGAGCCGAAGCACGGCTTTTGCCGGATTGGGATAAATTTCAATACCATAGGTCATTGTGAGTGGTAGTGAAGCAAGTTCGTCTTCTTCAATTCTTGGAATTTCGTCCCGAATCACTGAGATATTGGAGCTGAATAAATTGGCAACATAGACCCGGTTTTGGCTCGAGTTCCAGACAAGCGCAGAAGGAGCATTGCCAACAGGTATGGTTGAAATTATTGAGTCATTTACTCCATTAATTATGCTAATATTTGCACTATAACAGTTAGTACAATAGATCTTATTATTGAGAGAATCCCAGACTAAAGTGTATGGTCCGTCTCCAACTGGAATAATTGTAATTACAGAGTCACTTGCCCCATCAATCACAGACACTGAATTGCTGTATATACCAAAATTTGCACAATAGACCTTGTTATTAGTAACATTCCAGATTAAGGCACGTGGACGCCATCCAACCGGAATAGTTGTAACCATGGTATCATATCTGCCATCGATTACCGCAATATTATTACTCAAATAATTAGCACAATACACCTTATCGTTAATTGAATTCCATACAAAAGCACAAGGTCTTTCGCCTACTGAAATAGTTTTAATTACACTGTCATTTATTCCATCAATTATAGTTACGGTGCCACTATACCAATTTGCACAATAGACCTTGTTATTGGTAGAGTTCCAAAGTAAAGTGGAGGGGCCGTTGCCAACCGGAATGGATGTAATCACCGTGTCATTCTCACCATCAATAACAGTCACATTGTCGCTATACCAATTCGCACAATAGACCTTGTTATTGGTAGAATTCCAAATCAGAGCACAAGGTTCGTTGCCAACCAATATGGTTATGATCACACTATCATTTTCTCCATTGATTACCGTCACCGTGTTACTGTTAGAATCGGCGCAGTAGACTTTGTTGTTGGTAGAATTCCAAACTAAAACACTTGGGCATTTTCCAACCGGGATGGTTTTAATAACAGAATTATTTCGGCCGTCAATAACAGTTAACAAGTTATTTAAGCGATTAGCGCAGTAAATTTTGTTGTTAGTAAAGTTCCAAGCCAAAGCACGGGGTTCATCACCCACAGGGATGGTTGTAATTACTGTATCGCTATCACCATCAATTATACTCACATTGTCATCACCTTCATTAGCACAATAGACTTTATTATTCGTTGAATTCCAGATTAAAGCTAAAGGCCAATCCCAAACTGGAATTGTTGCGATGGGTGAATTTGTTACGCCATCAATTACCGTTACATTATCACTACCTTCGTTAGCACAATAGATTTTATTGTTGGTAGAATTCCAAACCAGGGCACAGGGCTCGTTGCCGACAAGGATGGTTTTAATCACCGTGTCGTTCTCACCATCAATAACAGTCACATTGTCGCTATACCAATTCGCACAATAAACCTTGTTATATTCAAAATTCCAAACTAAAGCGCAGGGTCCGGCACCAACCGGAATAATTGTAATCACCGTGTCGCTTTGACCATCAATCACAGTCACATTATCACTATACCGATTTGCGCAATAGACCTTGTTATTGATTTGATTATAAGCCAAGGCATGAGGATAATTTCCTACCGGTAGGTTTGTAATCACCGTGTCGCTTTGACCATCAATCACAGTCACATTATCACTATACCGATTTGCGCAATAGACCTTGTTATTGATTTGATTATAAGCCAAGGCATGAGGATAATTTCCTACCGGTAGGTTTGTAATCACCGTGTCGCTTTGACCATCAATCACAGTTATCGTGTTACTGCCATAACTGGCGCAGTAGACTTTGTTGTTGGTAGAATTCCAAACTAAAGCCCTCGGACAATTCCCAACTGGTATGGTTGTAATCAGTTGGTTATTTTGACCACCAATTACAGTCACAGTGTTACTGTTAGTATTAGCGCAATAGATTTTGTTGTTGGCGGAATTCCAGCAGAGAGCCGAAACAGTCAGTCCTGTTGGTATTTTCGCAATCTTTTGGTTTGTTGTTCCGTCAATCACCACCACGCAATTACCGTATCCGCTTCCAACATAGATTTTATTATTGGCTGAATTGTAAGCAAAGACATTAGGATAACGCATTCCGCATAAAGAATCCGGAACGTAAATTGTTGTTTCCAGCCACTGGGCAGGAAGAGCAGAGTAAAGAATAAGGAATAAGACAAAAGATAAGATAAAACAATTCGGTTTAAGTTGCTTATTTAACATTTTGTTTCATTTTATCATAAAGAGGGGCAGGGTTACTGCCCCTCTTTCTTTTTTATCTCATAAGTATAAGTCTTTTGATTTCGCTTTTGTCTTTGCCGTTTGCTTTTATGAAATAGATTCCTTGTGATGAAAGTCTTCCGCTTTTATCTGCTCCATTCCAAATAAATTCACTTTTGTCTGTGGTCATTGTCATTACAAGTTTACCAGTGCCGTTGTAAATGTCAATCGAGTTTGCATAGTATGGAATTTTTATGACAAAAGAATTGGATGCTACAGAGGGTGTAACACTAAGATTCAAATTTCGCTTTGAGATGTCAACGCTGACTTCTGATTCGGAACCTTGATAGTCAGGACCGGGTGCTTCAGAAACTCCAATTCTTCCTTCGTAAGAGCTCATATTATTCTTAGTTACAGTCAGATAAAGCGTTCCGAGGGTCGGTGGCGCATAAAAAATTGCTTGTCCGTTTTGGTCGGTTCGAGTAGAATGAGGATAAAGAAAGTCTTGTCGCCAAATAGTTACAACAGCATTAGGACAAGGTCTGAGTTCTTGGGAACTCCCATAAGGTCGAGAAAGGACTTTTATTACAATTGGCCAACCCGGGTAGACCCATCTGGGATGACTTACTCTGACACTATCTTGCTGTCCACCTCTTAATTGCATAGTGACATCGCCATGAATGTGCCAGATGTAAAAATTATAAACTCCTATATCGCCATAATTTTCGATCATCTCAATACCGCCTCTATAAAGAACCGGTCCCATTGTGTTAGGAAAGATATCCGTTCCGGTCCAATTTTCAGCCCAGCACTGAATTGCTACACTATCTGCCATTCTTGGTTCTTCAACGGTCGCATCGCCGGTGAAGCCATAATAACCAACCGCACCGCATCCATCATACCCCATCCATTGAAATGCGTCACCAAGACAAGGTGATGCAAACCATCCAGCACGACAAGCAACACCAATAATAAAGGGCCACTTGGTGAAATTTTGCAAAGAATAGGCATGCTCGGTCGCGTATACCGTATAACTTGGGTCAGACCAACGCCATCGCCACTCATCTCCATGCCCAAGAAAGTTAACGAACCCTCTTCCTCCTTCTAAACTTGTTGTGATATTTGTTGGATTTGCTTCGTAATTCCAAAGCCGTTCTACAAATGGGAATATATTATTTCGTTCAAGCATACTCGCATAATTAGTTTTATGGCCGCGGTCGCCGTATTCTTGGCTCGATATAACAAGACCGCTTCTCAGCCATTCAAAAGGTCTTGAAGATAGCGTCGGCGGTAATTTTTCATAATCGAGAATCTTATCAATCTGTCGTCTTATGTTTTCAACATTCCCCAACCAATCTGTAGATATTCGTGAAATAAAAGCATCAGGGATATTATTACCATCACGGTCAACATAACGGACATCAGTTGGAAATGAATCATCAGAGTGTGGGTCGGGGAATCTTTCATAACGGCAATAAGGAATTCGTGCGGGGTCGCCAATCAAAATAACAAACAAATCGGTATTTGAGCGATAATGACTGTTTATTGTATCTTTTATCATTTGGCTAGTCCAATTATTAAGTGCTCTCACATAAGTTAAGAACCCTTTTTTCATTTTCCAGTCAGCCAGGCGGTTAGCTTCGGTGAGAAAATTGGGATGCGTAATAATAAGTAAGTCTTTCCAAAAATAGAGGGCATCGTAATGACTCTGTGAGAAATTGAGAAAGAGATTTTTGTAGATTGCAAAGAAACTGCTGGATATCGTGTCTTTTTTGATAGGTTGAGGATTTTCGTAAGAAAGAACCACTTCAAACTTCCTTGCCACCTCCAACATTCTTTGAGCAGGGTTATGTCTAAAAACATTAAGACGAACAGTTATGCCACGATAGTTGCAGATAATAAAAGGTTCTCGCAATTCATCCAGAGTTGCTGGGTACCATTCGCCATTAAAGTAAATATCATTAAAAGTATATGGCACAGTATCAGGATTCGTACCTCGTTTTAGCGAACCTTTGGATGGAATTACAGGTAAAACATCAAATGTTCGTAATTCTTCATTAAGAATTTCACAAGATACACCGCCGTTGTCAGGAATTATAATACTCACATCCAACTTTGGAAGTTCAGGATTACCTTTTTCCATTCGATGTGTTGCGGCAGGAAGGCTAATAACGGTGAATGTGCCTTCCTGAATATTAAGGGTATCGAGGTAAAATCCGTAAAGTGTAACGAGGAACCGGCAACCATTCACATCATCATCGATTAGAGTAATATCAGGTGCTTTGCCTTCTTCACCGCCGCCGAGGTCTATCCATCCTGCATCAGCGGTTAGGCAAAGAACGGTTATCAGTAATATCAACTGATTTAACCTTTTCATCTTGACCTCCTTATCATATCTCCTTTAAGGAGATTTGTCAAGGTTTTTCTACCGCAACTTACGGTGGCTGGTAAAATAAAATTCGGAAAGGTCTCCGACCAGCCACGAAAACCTTCCCAAACAAAACCGGTTCCGGAGTGAACAGTAAATAACCGCTTTGAATTATGGAACCGGCTAAATTTTCTTGAAAATTGAACGAAATTATCCCGTGTGTGTGTGTCGGGTTTGCCTAATCAGAAACATACTACCTGCTACCTGTATATAATTGTAAATATTTTTAAATTCTTGTCAATAATTTTTTAAATCATCAAGCCAGCCAAAAAAACCGACTTTATTCAATGACCAGAAACTTTTTGGTCTGGTTGCCAAATTGCAAGAAGTAAATTCCTGGCTTGATTCCTTTCAGCAATATTTTTATTTCATTGTCATTCTGGGCTCTGAATGGGTCATGCTGAATTCGTTTCAGCATCTCAATCTCTTTTATGATTTTAATTGTTTGCACAAAGGTTAGCCAATTTTCAAAACCGCAGCGCCTTTGATTTTACCTTTTTTTAATAAATTTAAGGCTTGGTTTGCTTCTTCCAACTTAAATTCTTGCACCTTCGGTTTAATTGGAATGGCTGCGGCTAAGGGTAAAAATTCTATGGCATCCTTTCTTGTCACATTCGCCACACTCTTAATTTCTTTTTCCAACCAGATACAGTCTGCATAATCCAAGTCTTTGAGTGCAGTTTTATCCTTATCCTCTTTTCTTATCGCATTAATAACTAGCCTGCCACCCCGTTCCATCGCTCTTAGGGCTTCGACGATTGGTCGCCAAGCCGGGGTAAAATCTATTGCGCATTTAATTTTTTCTGGTGGTTTGGCACCAGTGACACCAACCCAGTCCGCACCTAACTCTTTTGCTAACTTTTGATGTGGCGATTGACCAGGTCGGGTAAAGACAAAGACTTTAGTCTTAGGATATTGGTATTTAACAATCTGAATCACAATATGCGCTGAGGCACCAAAACCGAATAGTCCAAGAATTGCCCCGTCCTTAAGTCCGGTTAACTTTAATGCCCGAAATCCAATCACACCAGCACAGAGTAAAGGACAGGCTTCTGAATCACTAAAATTTTCTGGAATCGGATAGGCAAAATTCTCATTGACTACGGTATATTCGGCATAGCCACCATCAACATCCCGACCGGTTGCCTGAAAGTTATAACATAGATTCTCAAAACCGGCAAGGCAGAAATCACATTTACCACAAGCCGAATTTATCCAAGCAATTCCCACTCTGTCACCAACCTTAAATCTATTTGCCGATTCGCCCAATTCAACTACTCTACCAACAATCTGGTGACCCAAGACAATTGGCAATTTGGTTGGTGGTGTCCTACCTTCAATCTCATCCAATTCAGTATGGCAAACCCCACAAGCCAAAACCTTTACTAATACTTCACCAAACCTTGGTTTTGGGATGGGTAGTTCCACCAATTCTAAGGGATTGGGATTTTCTTCTAAGGTTTGGACTTTTTTTAAGATTTGACCTTTCATCTAAAATCCCTTTCTAACACTCCCACAACACCAATCTTCATTTTTTCCCTTTCATAATTCCTTCTTCATAATTCGTCACAATCCTTTCGTATTCTTCGGACATTAAAGGTGAAGATATCATAAAATCCGCAGTAGCACGATTACAGGCAATTGGAATATTATACACAACTGCAATTCGCAATAACGCCTTCACATCCACATCATGGGGATGAGGTTCAAGGGGGTCCCAGAAAAAGATGGCAAAGTCAATCTTACCTTCCGCAATCCTTGCCCCAACCTGCTGGTCACCACCCAATGGTCCACTGCGGAATCTGGTCACTTGAAGACCGAGTTCATCCGCCAGAATTTTACCAGTTGTTCCGGTGGCATAAAGGTCGTGTTTGGCTAAAAGTCCTTTATTAAATCTTGCCCATTCTAACAAATCCGGTTTTTTATTGTCATGGGCAATCAGGGCAATCCTTTTCCGCTTCTCCATCTTGATTTTAGTTACTGCCATAATTATGCCTCCTTATATTTTCTCAAACATCTTTTCAATTACTTTACTGACTTTTATTATAATATCCTCTTTTAAGCCCTCTTTCACCCACTTCTTCCCAATTTCAGCAAGTCTTGTGCTTAAATCTGATTTGCCATAGTAGCGTTTCAAGGCCTTATAATATTCCCGAGCAAAATCCTTATATAAGGCAAACCAAGGTGGCTGGACACCCAATTCGCATAAGGTCTTATGAACCGCGGTTTCAACCTGTTCAATCTTTATCCGATACTTAGTAAAACCAATTGCCATTTTCGTTTGCTTTTCGCTGGGCAATGGCTTCTTTGATTCTAATCTTTTAATCTCACCTCGCAGTACTGAATTGATTATTTTCTTTATCTTAAAAAGCAGGTGAAATTGTAATCCAGCTTTTTGATACCTTTCGGTCACCATCTTCATTCCTGGTTTATTCAAATCGGCTAAAAAGTCAAAATATTCCGAAGCAAAATTCTCGTAGGAATTAATTTCCCTCTCCCCTATTTGATTTTTGGTTAGAAGAGTTGCTACTCTCTTTTTAATCTGATTCTTTAATCGTTCCCAATCAATCTCCTCTTTCGCTTTCGAAGGCATCTCGATACCGACTTCGTATCGCATCACATCCCGTTCAATCTTTCTTTTGTCAGGCGGTGTTGTTAGTTGTGCCATCATCTTTTCGTGTCTATGTTTAAAATCAATTCTATCCAACTCTTGAAAAAACTCAACCCAAGACGCACCACAAGCACGAAGATAAAGGAGAATTAACCCTAAGGCTGGATTCTTTAATCTACCTTTCTCTAAATGGGAGATGTAACTGTCTTTTGTCTTAGACGATAATCCAATTCTCTCGGCAACTTCGGTTTGGGACAACCCAACGCCTTCTCGGATTTTTCTTAAAATT
>JBDRUX010000043.1:0-19453 GCA_039801565.1 Caldifarciminota bacterium | reverse complement strand
TTTTGGTTTGGCGCCAGGGGTGTTCCCACCCCTGGGTCTCTTCTGTTTTCTCGTCATATTTATCCTTTCTCCATTTTGCAGACATTATAGCACATAACTATTTTTCCTTAGGGAGGGGGTATCGTATAGGGGGTGACCCCGTAGGCGACCCCCTAAGCTGCCCCGTAGGTTGCTTGGGGAGTTACCTCGGAGGTTGCTTTGGGGGTTGGTTAGGGAGCAGGTTAGGGAGCGACTTCGGAGGCAACCTCGGAAGCGACCCGGTAGGCAACTTGGGAAGCAACCTGGGGAGCAAGTTCGGGAGCTACCCCGTAGGCTACTTGGGGAGCAAGCAGGAAGGCTACCCTGTAGGCTACCTCGTAAGCTACCCCCTCTCCTGCCTCATTATTTTCACTAATCGCTGATTTTTGGGTTGCGTTAAAGAATAGTTCAATCGTTTAAATCGTTTAACTAATCACTTATTTTTGGGGTGTGCGAGGATAGGGAAGAGCTACGAAAATAAGGTCCTTTTTTATTATTCCTTGGCGAATGGATTTGCCAAACTAACCGATTTCTGGTTTAGCGGTTCACAATTATCTTGCTGTATCCCCATTCATCTTCGCTTGCCAAATCGGAGACAATATTTTTAATCACCGAATCATTTTCAGGATTAATAACAGAAATCCTTGTCCCCAAATTCCCGGCAACATATACTTTATTCAAATCCTTTGAGTATGCCATTGACCTAGGACCTTTGCATACTTGAATGGTTTTTATCACCTCGTCGGTATTCACATCAATTATACTTAAACTATCATAATTTCCGTACCGCCAGGCTTCAAAAGTATTATGAGCAACATAAACTTTACCGTTAGGGAGAGTTAATAAATCGGCAGAAGGTTTACTTATCTGAATTACTTTCAATTTGTGCCCAGAAGGGAAGTCATAAATACTGATAGAATCCTCAAAAGCCGAATAAAGTTTAGTGGCTGTGCCAAAGACAATCACTTCAGTATTTAGAGTGTCGCTTAAAATTGTCTTTTCAGCGAGAGTATCATTTTCTTGGTCATAACGGAAAAGAATACTTTGGTCAAAAAAAGGAGGTAAGTAGAGATAGAAAAAATAGATCTCGTTTGAGGGATGAAATAGCACAGAACCTAAGATCGTTTTCATCTTTATTATTTTTCTAACGTTCTGGCTGCGCATATCAAACACGGTTGTGATAAAAGAAGTATCAATAAACCGCCGTAGTTGATGGGCAATGATTGCTTTTCCATTTGGTAAAGCATAAATCCTTTCTGGGTCTAAATCAACCTCAACATCTTTAATTATCTTACCCTCTTCTGGGTCAAAAATCCTTATGACCTTCCCGGTATGGTCTAAATCTTTGTCCGACATCGTAAGATAAAGCATGCTATCAGGGCCCAAGGCTAAATCACTTAAGTATTCCCGGCCTTTTGCAACACGATGGATACCAACAATTGAATCTTTTTCCATATCAATAACTGTAACCGTAACCGCACCGCCGACATGCCTAAGTGCATAAGCAACGTAAGGGGGAATTCCAATCGGTGTATTATTAAGCTCGTCAGGTTTTCGACAACACCCAATTAACATCGTTAAGAAAAGAACCAGAAATCTTAGTTTAACGCTGTTTCCTTTCACCAATACTAAAGAATTTCCGGTAATAATTTCTCAGTTGTTTGCTATTTTAGGATAATAAGTTTCTCGGTTTTAGATACTCCTTCCGTTGTTTTGAGACAAAGGATGTAGATTCCAGCCGGTAATTTCTTGCCACTATTATCAATTCCATTCCAATTTAGCCCATAAGCGCCGGGCTTTTGAGTGCCGTTAAACAGATTACGGACAACATTGCCTTTAATGTCGTAAATTTTTATCGAAACATTGCTGAGCTTAGAAATTGAATATCTAATCGTTGTCATCTTTCGGAAAGGGTTGGGTGAATTTGATAAAAGGATTGAGAGTCGAGGCTCGAGATTTTTCTCTTCGATTCCGACCGCTGGCAAGAATCTACCCCAAATGCGATAGGCATTGTAAGTTCTGCTAACCATAGTGTCAGTCCATCCTTGATATGCAACTAAAACTTGATTTTCAGGACCGCGAACTAATACCGGATATCGCTGCTGACCAGGTTGTGTTACAACCGAAAAAGTATCAAGCACCTGCCCGAAAATATCTACTCGTGCTCCATAGATATCGGAATTATCCCAACCATTTCGATAGTCATCCCAAACTATCGCATAATATGTACTGTCAAAGATAAGTTGTAAATTCAATCCAAGTTCAGCCGAGGCTATTCGAATCCCCGCCGTATCAATAACAACACCGTTAGTAGCCAATCTCGCCCCGTAAATTTGATAAGTTTGGTAATCAAACCAGATGACAAAGTACTGATTACTGCCGAAAACGAGTTTGGGCGATGATTGAATATTTGTACTGGCTGCGATTGGTATTCCCTCAGGGTCTAAAATGCCCCCTAACCGAGTGACTCGAGTTCCGTAGATATCGTCGTTTCCTGTTCGGTTGTCCACCCATACCACTAAATAAGTGCCATTTCCTAAAACAATTTGGGGGTCGTGTTGATTAGAAGGGACATTTGCAATTGGGATTCCATTTGGGTCTAAGAGATAGCCTGACCTACTAATGCGCGCACCGTAAATTCTATAATAATAAGGAGTCCGAGTATCTTCCCAGACGACAAAGTAACCAAAATTCCCACCGCCAAAGATGACTTGGAAGCGTGAACTTCCAATGGTTGTTGAGATTCGAATACCATAGGGGTCAAGGATACTACCCGAAGTGTCCACTCGTGCGCCGTATAAATCCGAATAATTACCTGCCCTGCGGTCAATCCAAACAACAAAATATTGGTCAATGCCAAAGACAACTTTTGGCGAATATTGGTTATAGTTTTCCACTGAGATTGGTAAGCCATTCGTATCTAAGACCACGCCATCAGTGCTGACGCGTGTGCCGTAAATGTCACAATTACCGTTTCGATAATCTTCCCATATCACAAAGAAGTAGTTACCGCCAAAAATGACCTGGGGATACCGTTGGTCATTAGGCGCAGTTGCGATTGGAATTGGAGTTGGGTCTAAGATTATTCCGGATGAATTTAAACGCGCACCATAGATATCCATATCACCATTCCGGTAATCTTGCCATACTACTAAATAATTTGTGCCATCAAAAGCGGCTTGGGGTGATGTTTGCTCATTGGCACCAAAAGAAATTAGAATACCAGCCGGGTCTAATGCCAAACCTTCAGGAGTAACCCGTGAACCACAAATGTCTTCATCGAAACGCTCATCGGTCCAAGCCACAAAGTAGTTCGAGTCACCAAAGGCAATGGCAGGAAGCCATTGGTCATTACTCACTTGTGTGGTGCAGATTTGGATACCATTTGTGTCTAAGACAATACCATCAGTGGTGACCCTTGTGCCATAGATGTGATAACCAGGGCCACGGGTGTCTTCCCAAACTACAAAGTAATTTGTGCCATCAAATGCTAATGCTGGGTCTCGTTTATATTCGGGGTAAAGAGAAACAGCAATGCCATTCGAATCTAAGACCGAACCGGTTGGACTTACCCTTGTCCCATAGATATCACTGTAAGGAAAGCCATTACGAGAATCTTCCCAAGCGATAAAATAGTTGTTGGAACCAAAGATTGCAGTTGGATGGTCTTGCCAGTCAGGTGCGGTGGAGATTGGAATGGCAACGGTATCCAAAACAAGACCTTCCGGTGAAACTCGAGCACCATAGATATCGCCTTCATCAGTCCAGACAACAAAGTAATTGGTGCCATCAAAAGCCACTGTTGGCTCATCTTGGTCCAAAGGTGCGGTAGCAATTGGAATAGGGGTTGAATCTAAAACTATGCCGGTAGGAGTTACTCTCGCGCCATAAATATTGCAATCTTCCCGGTCTTCACTCCAAACTACTAAAAAATTGTTAGTGCCAAAGGTTACATCCGGGTGGTATAATTCATAAAAATGGTAGGTGGTGCAGATAGTAATTGGTGTTGTGTCTAAGAGTGTGCCGTCAGAGGTTATTCGAGCACCACAAATTTTCCCATACTCTTCATCAACCCATACTACCAGATAATTATCTTCACCAAAAGCGACTCGGGGGCGATTATCTTCCCAATCCGCATCAGCATCAGCGATTTTGATTGGTGGTATATCTAATATCTCACCGGTTTGACTGATTCTTGCTCCAAAGATAGCTAACAATTCATAATCACCCCAGACAATAAAATAGTTAGTGCCATCAAAGGCAATCGAAGGTCCTAACTGTTCATCTACGGCTGGGCCATAAGTTATTGTCGTGTCAATCAGAAATTCACCTTGCTTGTAGTCCTTGGCTACCGATTCACCTCTTATCGAAGAGAAAACCAAAAGGACAAGGCAAAGCCCAAGGGATAAGACAGATACTTTTGTTGGCCTCATTTAACCTCCTTGGGCAAAGACCCAATTTAAGTTAATGATTAAGGCTATAAAGCCAAAATACCATGGGGTGGATAAATCAATATTTTCGGATTTCACGCTCCACCCAGGCTGAAATCCGATGTTTTGAACCTCACTGGGTTGAATGCTGAACGATTTGCTTTTCTAAAAACCGCAGCAGTCTTCTAACCCAGTCCATTTTTAATCAACCCATTTTAAACAAGAGCAAAAATTTTGTCAATAGTTTAATAAAGTTATTCTGGTTTATCTTTGCTCTTGAAAAAATTAAATGCTTTATTAATATAATCTTAAAAGCCTTATGAAGAAAAGTTTTATTGTGGCAATTGATGGCACAGCAGGTTCGGGTAAAAGTACAACCGCCCGAAAAGCCGCTGAAGTATTGGGCTTCTTTTACCTCGATACCGGGGCAATGTACCGCGCCATAACTTGGAAGATATTGAAATCTAAAATTGATTTAAATGACACTGAAGGTCTTAAAAAGTTATTAGCAAAGACCAAGATTAATTTTAATAACAAAGGTAAAATAATGTTGGACGGTAAGGATGTGAGTAAAACAATCCGTAAGCCTGTGGTAGATAAATTGGTTTCTCAAGTATCAGCTCTACCAATAGTTCGGACCAAGATGGTAAAAGAACAACGCCGAATTGCTAAGAATCGCAATGTAATTTGTGAAGGGCGGGATATCGGCAGTGTCGTGTTTCCGAAAGCCGACCTCAAGTTTTACTTAGATTGCCACTTAGACGAACGGACCCGACGCCGGGTAAAAGAGTTAAGAGAAAAGGGAATTAAAGCGACACCAAAGGCTGTTAAAGAGAATTTTTTGGAACGGGATTATATTGATAGTACCCGCGCTACCAGCCCATTGAAAAAGATGCCCGATGCAGTCTTTTTAGATACCACCAACCTGACAATTGAAGAAGAGGTGGAATTCGTTACTAATTTGATAAAAGAGCGTCTGCACCATAAAAGAGCAACTGGTTCAAAATGAAATTGCGCTGGCGATTAGGACTTTTCTTCGTCTACCCTTTGGCAAAACTACTGCTTGGGTTAAAAGTCATCGGCAGAGAAAAAATTAGAGAGTTGAAAGGAAGAATTATTGCCGCAAACCATACCTCAAATTTTGACCCAATTCTTTTAGGTATCGCTACTCAAAAGGAAGTGTGCTTTTTAGCCAAGGAAGAGTTGTTTAAATTTCGAAAGTGGTTCAGTTGGTTAATAAAAACCTGGAATGCTTTACCCGTCCGCCGTGGCGCAGTCGGTCCTAATTTATTCAAAACCTGTTCGGAACTTTTACAACGGAATCAAACTTTAGTCCTTTTTCCGGAAGGGACACGAAATAAGGACCAAAAACTTTTGCCATTCAAACCCGGTGTTGGCTTTTTGGCTGTAACAAATTCGGTACCGGTTGTACCTTGTTATATCACGGGCGTGAGAGATTCTTTCGTTTCGAAAATAGTTGACCCTGATATAAATCCGAGTAAAATAAGAGTTAGCGACTTTTGGAAAAGTCGGATAACGGTAAGATTTGGTGACCCAATTCTACCGAACGGTTTTAATCGGAATCGAACGGATTATGAGCGATTTGCAATAAAGGTGCAAAATGAAGTTGAGAAATTAAGATGTGAAGGGAAAGAGAAACAATGAGCTCATTGCAAAAAAGAGTTCAAATGGTTCAAAATTCTTCATTATTAGTGGCTCGGCCAATTGGCTTTTGTTCCGGTGTCGAGCGGGCACTAAAGTTGGCACGCAACGCTTTACAGCAAAACGCGCTGAACCAAAACGGTAGAGTCTTCAGTTTAGGGGAATTGATTCATAATCCAATCGTGGTTGAAGAATTAAGAAACCAAGGTCTAATCCCAATTGAATCACTTAGTCAAGCCCGTAACAGAACCTTGGTAATTCGTTCCCACGGCTGTGCCCCGGATTTGCTTGCGCAAGCCAAAAGACTTAAAATAAATATTATTGATGCCACTTGCCCCAATGTTGCTAAGGTCCAGCACTATGCTCAAAAATTAAGTTCGGAGGGTTATACGGTGGTAGTAGTTGGTGACGAGACCCATCCGGAAGTGAAATCAATTCTTGCCTATGCAAGAGATTTAGGAATCGTTTATAAGCCAAATCGAAAAATTGCGGCAAAGAGAATTGGTGTGTTGGCACAGACGACCGCTTCGCCGGCATTATTCCGGTCGGCGATAGCTAACTTATTAGAATTTAATCCAAGATTAGAAGAAATTATAGTTTATAATACAATTTGCCAAGAAGCATTGGCACGGCAAAATGCCGTAAAAGAGATTGGCTCAAGGGTGGATATGATGTTGATTGTTGGTGGCAAGAATAGCGCCAATACCCGACGGTTGGTCGAAACAGTTCGCCAAATTGGTAAACCGGTCTATCATATTGAAGATAAGAGAGAGATTGATTGGCAAATTTTGGCGCAAAACCGACCAAGCCGAATTGGTATTGCCGCTGGTACATCAACTCCATCCTGGGTCATTGACGAAATCGTCAAAATCTTACAAGCTAAGGAGGTTAAAGCGTAATGGGAAAAGAAGAACTTAAAGACATCTATGCCCAATCCTTTCCAACAATTAAGGAAGGAGAAATTATCAAAGGCAAGATAATTCGAAAATTGGAAAATGTGGTATTAGTGGATATGGGGCTCAAATCCGAAGGTATCCTACCGATTGAGGAATTTAAGAACGATGAGGAAATCGTTGAAGGCAAAGAGGTTTTAGTCTATCTGGAAGCATTGGAGGATAAGGAAGGGTTTCCGGTAATCTCGAAAAAGAAAGCCGATTTTCAACTGGCTTGGGAGACAATTCAGCAAAAAGCCCAAAGTTCCGAAGGAGTCTTGGCAACCGTGCGGAAAAAGGTAAAGGGTGGATTAGCCGTTGAGGTTTTAGGACTGGATGCGTTTTTGCCTGGCTCGCATGTTGACATCCGACCGGTTAGTAATTTAGACAGTCTGATTGGTCAGACCTTTGAAGTTAAAATTATTTCCGTCAACTGGATGAAGAAGAATATCGTCGTCTCCCGGCGAATGCTTTTAGAGGAACAAGCGAAAAAGGCTCGGGCGGAAGCCCTTGCCCGAATTAAAGTGGGCGATGTGGTTGAAGGAACAGTGAAGACCATTACCGAATTTGGAGCATTTTTAGACCTCGGTGGGATTGATGCTCTTCTTCATATCTCGGATTTAGCCTGGAATAAAGTCGTCCACCCGAAGGAATTTGTCAATGTCGGCGAGAAGATAAAGGTGAAGGTCTTAAGTGCTGACCCCGAAACCGGTCGGGTCACGGTGGGAAGGAAACAACTAACCCCCCATCCTTGGGATGGAATTGAAGAGAAATATCCAATCGGTTCACGCGTCAAAGGAGTTGTGACCACTTTAGCCGAATATGGCGCATTCGTCGAACTGGAAAAAGGGGTGGAAGGTCTAATCCATGTTTCAGAGATGTCTTGGACGAAAATGATTCATCATCCTTCGCAGATTCTTAAGATCGGCGACACTGTGGAAACTGTGGTCTTAAGTATTGATAAGGAGAACCGGCGGATCTCGTTAGGTCTGAAACAGACGACACCCGACCCTTGGTCTTTGATTGATGAGAAGTATCGAGTTGGGCAAAAGGTCACCGGCCGGATCAAATCACTAAAAGAATTTGGCGCTTTTGTCGAAATTGAAGAAGGAATTGAAGGGTTAATTCATAATAACGATTTGTCCTGGACAAAAAAAGTGAAACATCCCCGCGAGGTGGTGAGGAAAGACCAAAAGGTCGAAACCATCATCCTGGAGATTGATAAAGAAAATCGGCGAATTGCCCTCGGTCTTAAGCAGACGAAAGAAGACCCATTTTATCGGTTCAGTAAGGAGTATAAGGAAGGTGATGTGGTGAAAGCAAGGATTATTGATTTGCCCAAACCGGGCATAGTTGTCAACCTGCCTTATGGTATCGAAGGGTTTGTTCCAATCAGTCAGTTGGCACGAGGCGCCAAAAAGACTAAAGACAAGTATAAGATTGGCGAAGAGATTGAACTGGCGATAACGAAGATTGATTTGGAAAATCGGCGAATTGGTTTAAGCGAAAAGGCGCTTTACAAGCCTTCTGAAGAGGAGTTAGCCGAGGCCGGAAAACCAAAGCGGCGCGGTCGGCGTAAGGCAGTGGAAGTCGAACCCCAAAAGGAGATCGACCGGTTTACGTTAGAAGACCATCTAAAATAATACTTTCTGACGATGTAAGTTCAAAAGGTTCAAAATTGGTCAATCCAATGGAACAGGTAGCAATTATTACACTCGGTTGTCGGCTAAATCAATCCGAAGGTGACGCATTACGAATGGTTTTTGCCCAACAGGGGAAAAGAGTAACAAATCTGGTCTATCCAACGGTAAATGGGCAAAATGGTTCAATGCGTTTAAACACAGAACCATTGGACATAGCGGTCATAAATACTTGTGCTGTGACCGAACAAGCGGTGCGAACTTCAATAAAGTGGATAAGAAGAATGGCTAATTTGAAACCGAAGCCAAAGATTATCGTTACGGGTTGTTTGGCAGAAATTGAACGGGCACGATTACAAAAAGAGAACGGAGTAGATGAAGTATTTAGCCAAAGCGAAAAGATTAAATTAATCGAAGAACTCGAAACACGAATTGATCAAAGCGCTGAGGGCTGTCCAATTCTTCCCAGTCGGGCGCGGGCTTTTTTGAAGATTCAGGATGGCTGTTTTAATCGCTGTACCTACTGCCTGCCAGCCCAGATTCGAGGTGAACCGATTTCAAAACCAACTTCGTTAGTAGAAAAGGGAGTCCGCGATTTAGTAGCGATGGGTTATCAAGAGATTGTCTTGGTGGGATTGAATTTAGGCATCTATGGTTTGGATACGGGGACTTCCCTATTTGACCTTTTAGGACAATTGGCTAAAATCAAGGCTAATTTTCGAATCCGCTTGGGCTGTTTAGAGCCAGATAGCTTTGACTACCGAATTCTGGAACGATTTGATGATTTCCGTTTGTGTCACCATTTGCATATTCCGTTGCAATCCGGTGACGATAAGATTCTTAATTTGATGCAACGGAAGTATTCGGTTGCCCAGTACGAGGCGTTAATTAATCGAATTGTCGATCGGATTCCGGATATAAATCTTGGTACGGATTTGATTTGTGGCTTCCCCGGTGAAGACGATATAAGTTTTAGCCGAACCGTTAATTTAATTCGCAATCTGCCTTTTGGTTATCTTCATATCTTCCCTTACTCACCACGTCCGAAGACTAAAGCGTTTACAATCCCTGAAACAGTTAGTCCAAAAGAAAAGAAAGCAAGAGTGAATTTACTGCGTGCCCTCAGTCGGATAAAATCATTTGATTACCGAAACCGATTCCGAGGAAAAATTCGGGAAGCGATAATTGAATCGAATCAAAAAGCGATAACCGATAATTATATTAGAGTTTTTATTCCTGATGGGAATGGAGACAGAACACTCCACCTGAGACCAGGCAGAATAACTAAAGTTAGAATCATCGAGGTTACAGGCGACAAGACTGTGGGCCAATTGATTGAGACTTTTTCGAAAAGTTCCAAATGTTCAAACGGTTCAAAATGATTCAAATTAAAATTGGATAAGGAGGAATGATGTTAAGATGGGTTTTAGTTTTTGGTTTTGGTTTCCTTTTTGTCTTAAGTGCCAAAGAAGTGAAAATTGGCTATATTGATTCGGAGCGAATCTATCAAGGATTTCAAGAGACAACTACTGCCAAGACAACTTTGGAACGAGAAATTAATAAATTCAAGCAAACCGCTGACTCCTTAAAGAGCCGATTAGATTCTGCCGAAGCCGAATACGAATCACAAAAACTGATGCTTTCGGAATTGGGCAAGGCAACTAAATTGAGCGAAATCGAACAATTACGACAAGAATATAATCGCTACTTAGAATCGGTGTGGGGGAAGGGTGGTAAACTGGAACAAAAAAATCGTGAGTTGTTAGCACCAATTGTAGCAAAAATTAATGAGGCGGTAAACAAGATAGCTAAAGAGGAAGGTTACACTATTGTCTTTGATGCGGCAGAAGCGAAAATCGTTTACGCTGAGGTTGGACTCGACTTAACCGACTTGGTTTTAGAGGAATTGAATAAGGAGTATAAACCATTAGCAAAACCGGAAGCGAAAAAGAAATTTGTAATCTTTCCGTGGCATGAAGCGAATGCCGAAGCGCAACAAGATAAATTAGGCGAGACGGTGCGGTCAAATCTCACCGCCTTACTGCGCACCCAGACCCAGATTGAACTGATTGGTAAAACGAATATCAGCGATGCCCTGCGCAGCCGAAATATTATAGAAGGAGCTCGACTCGAAGAGAAAAATATCTACGAAATTGGTCGAGAGT
Organism: Caldifarciminota bacterium; assembly: GCA_039801565.1. GTDB lineage: Bacteria > Hydrothermota > Tepidihabitantia > Tepidihabitantales > JAOUPE01 > JBDRUX01. Next base: position 8,606 of record JBDRUX010000043.1, on the reverse strand, counting down.
TGTTAGCCGACTATTGTTTATGGGGTTCGGTGGCTCGACAGGGCAAACGGATCAATTTTGAAATCACCCTTTCTGACCCTAAGCAACAATTTTCGATTGCAACCGAGAAGGGTGAAGCACCACGGATTGAAGAACTCCGCGCCGCTTTAAGTGGTGCTGTCGCCAAGTTAATTAAAAAGGTCGAGAAAGAATCCGAAAGGCAAGAATAAAAAGTAATCTTTATTTCATTGCTGCCGATGCTGAAATTGGCAAGAATGTAAAAATTTCCCCGTTCGTTTACATTGGCGCACGGGTCAAGATTGGTGAAGGAACTTTTTTTTATCCCAATGTGACAATTTTGGACGACGTTGAAATAGGAAAAAGAGTGGTGATTGGACCAGGTTCGGTAATCGGGGTTGAGGGTTTTGGCTACGAAAAAGTTGGTGAAGAATATAAAAAATTGCCCCATCGGGGTAAAGTCGTTATCGAAGATGATGTGGAGATTGGGGCAAATGTGACGATTGCCCGTGCTAAAACCGGTGAAACGCGAATTGGTGCTGGGACCAAGATTGATTGTTTGGTCCATATTGGACATAATGTTCAGATTGGCAAGAATTGCATCATCATTGCCCAAGTTGGGATTGGCGGCAGTGCCAAAATTGGCAACAATGTCATTTTAGCTGGACAGGTTGGGATTAAAGACCATGTTAAGATTGGTGACAATGCAATTGTTTATGCAAAATCCGGTTTATTTAAATCAATCCCTGCCAATGCTAAATATTTCGGGATACCAGCCCGTCCCCATCCTCAAATCCTACGCCTTTGGAGTAAACTTTTAAAAATTTATGCATCAAAAGACGATTAAGAGTTCAATAGCATTCCAAGGGATTGGTCTCCTATTTGGCAATTCGACAAAAGTTATCTTACGACCAGCACCACCGAACACCGGTATAGTCTTTAATGAAAAGATTCGCGCAATAAATAAAAATAGTTTCATTTACCGACATTCTTTAGGACTGAAAGATGGTCCGACCCGAATCTACGGCGTTGAACATCTCTTAGCTGCTTGTTACGGACTGGGAATTGATAATTTATTGGTTTCAGTTTTGGGTAAAGAGGTGTCGTTTGGGGATGGTAGTGCTTTGCCTTTTGTTCGTTTAATGCAACGGGCTGGGATAAAAAATTATAAGGTATTGGCAAAAACCTTAAGTCTTAAAATCCCAATAATTGTTAGTGTTAACAGTTCATTCATTTTAGCCTTACCCGGCCAATCATTGTCAATCAATTGTTTTATTCACTTTCCGCAACGAAGGATTGGTTGCCAGTTTTGGGGCGACAAGATTAATTCGATAAATTTTCAAAAAGTGTTGGCACCGGCGCGTACCTTTGGTCAATATCAAAACGAGCTATTGTTAAGCCAATTTTTACCCTTTTCGCTCCAAAACGAGAATGGCATTATTTTACCGAAGGTGTTACGCCAACGTGCTGAACCAGTTTGTCACAAGGTTTTAGACCTGCTTGGACACCTTGCTCTTTTAAATTGTCGGCTGAATGCCGAAATATTTGCCTTTAAGCCTAGTCATCAGCTAAATCAAAAGTTTTGTCGTAGATTGGAGTTATTTTTATGAACCTATCAGAAATTAAAAAGATTTTACCTCACCGTGAACCATTTTTATTTGTTGATGAGGTAACAAAAATCGAAGGGAATCGAATTGAAGCGCTAAAGCGAATCACCGGTCAGGAAGATTTCTTTATGGGCCATTTTCCCAATTATCCTTTAATGCCTGGAGTTTTATTGGTTGAGGCGATGGCGCAAACCGCCGGCATTTTGGTCTTAAAACAGGCACCCGAGGCAATAGGTAAGCTTACTTTATTTTTAGGTATTGACAAAGTGCGATTCCGACAACAAGTCCAACCCGGCGCTACCATAAAAATTATTGGCGAATTATTGAGTAAAAGAGAAAATATTTGCAAGGTGAGCGGAAAGGTTTATGCTAATGATAAACTGGCTTGCGAAGGCGAACTGCTCTTAGGATTCTTTGATAAAAAATGATTGCCGAATCAGCAGTTATTGCGAAAACCGCCCTTTTGGGCAAAAACGTCCGAGTCGGACCATTCGCAATAATTTCTGACCAAACGGAAATCGGTGACGACGTCAAAATTGGACCATTTGCTTTTATTAATTCTAATGTTATCATCGGTGATGGTTGTGAGATTGGCCCCGGCGTAATCATCGGTCAGGAACCATTCGACCTCAAATATCAAGGCGAAAAAACCAAAGTTGTGATTGGCAAAAGAAATGTCATCGGTGAATATACCACGATCCACCGAGCTACTGGGAAGAATAAAATTACAAAAATCGGCGATGATAATTTCATAATGGCATATGTCCACATCGGTCACAATTGCCAAATCGGCAATAATACAATAATTACCAATGGTTGCCAGTTGGCAGGTTATGTTGAGGTCGAAGACTTTGCCAATCTCGGTGGGATGGTTGGGGTTCATCAATATGTGCGAATTGGTCAACTGGCAATGGTCGGGGCTTGCTCTTATCTAACCAAAGACTTACTACCTTATCACTTGGGGCAGGGCAACCCATTTTTGGTACGGGGGTTGAACCTGGTCGGCTTAAGAAGAAATCGCTTCGCTGCGGAACGGATTACTGATTTAAAAAAAATTTACCGGCTGATTTACCACTCAAAGTTAAATCTATCTCAGGCACTTAAAGAAATCAAAAAGAACTTATCAATGACCGAAGATTTAAAAATTATCCTCGATTTCATAGCTAAATCGAAAAGGGGAATTGAGTTAAGAAGTGATAGTACAAAATCTAATCTTTAGTTTTTGCTTATTTATGCTCAGTCCAAAATTGGCAACAATAACAATTATTCCAATTGGCACAATTTCGGATACTACTATCTTAAATTTTCTTGATAGCGAACTAAAGCGAATGTTTAAAATGCCGGTTACTATTGATAGTGCAATCGTGGTTGACTCATCGGCTTACAATGAGGACCGTGACCAGTATTATTCGCCTTTGATTATGAAGCAATTGCCAATGAAAAAGCCCAATGGAATTGTCTTAGGCGTGATTGATGTTGACCTTTATGTCGAAGGATTAAATTTTATCTTTGGACAAGCAAATTTAGTTGAACGAAAGGCAATTATTTCTTTAACCCGATTGCGCCAAGAATACTACGGTTTAAAACCAAATCGAGAACTTTTTCAAAAACGGGCATTGACCGAAGCGGTTCACGAATTAGGCCATATCTTTGGACTCAATCATTGTTCTAACCCGAAATGCGTAATGTTCTTCTCTAATAGTTTAAGCGATACGGATCGAAAAGGCTATCGGTTCTGTAAAAACTGCCGGCAGCGAATTGAGCAAAATTGAACAACTTGAATTATTTTTGCCAAGGGCCGATTGAATAAAAGTATTGCGAATTTGACTGGACAAAGCTCAAATCGGTCAAAAAACCGAGTTTTAAAATTTATTCTTCTTTTAGGAATCGTTAGTCTTTTCGCCGATATCACTTATGAAGGGGCACGCAGTATCACCGGTCCTTATTTAGCGCTATTAGGAGCAACGGGCACTGCGGTCGGAATTATTGCGGGAATGGGCGAATTGGTCGGCTATACCTTACGGTTGTTTTTTGGTTATCTCAGTGATAAGACCGGTCGTTATTGGTTAATGACAATTCTTGGTTATACGGTCAATCTTCTGGCAGTGCCGCTTTTGGCATTGGCAGGAAGATGGGAAATTGCTGGTTTCTTAATTATCTCCGAACGAATTGGTAAGGCAATCCGAACACCAAGTCGGGATGCGATGTTATCCTATGCCACAAAAGAGGTCGGACGCGGTTGGGGCTTCGGATTACACGAAGCGATGGACCAAATCGGCGCAATGCTCGGTCCGGTCATTGTTGCAATTGTGCTATTTCTTAAAGGCGGTTACAAAATTAGTTTTGGTATCCTACTAATTCCGGCTCTTTTGGCTTTGACGGTTCTTTTCATCGCAAGGTACCTTTATCCAAAACCAAAGGACTTGGAAATGAGTCGGGTTACAATCGAGACCAAAGGTTTACCAAAAGGATTTTGGCTGTACCTCGGGGCAGTAGCACTTGTGGCAGCTGGCTATGTTGATTTTCCATTAATCGCCTTTCACTTCAAAAAAGTTGCAATTAGCTCGGATAACTGGATTCCCATCTTCTATGCCCTGGCAATGGGAATTGATGCCCTATCGGCTCTGCTTTTTGGTCATTTATTCGACCGGAAAGGTTTATCCGTATTGATTTTTGCAACTTTAATATCTTCCTTCTTTGCGCCACTAGTCTTTTTGGGTAGATTTTTCCCAGCACTTTTGGGAATTCTATTATGGGGCATTGGGATGGGAGCTCAAGAGTCAATAATGCGAGCGGCTATTGCCAATATGATTCCAATTGATAAACGGGGTTCAGCTTATGGGGTCTTTAATGCCGGTTACGGTCTTTTTTGGTTTTTGGGCAGTGCCCTAATGGGTATGCTTTATGACCGGTCAATCCTTTTGCTTATTATATTTTCGGTAATTGTGCAGTTAATAGCAATCCCATTTTTCCTAATGACCAAACGAACTTAACCACCAGTGGCATTGACTTAATACTAAGATTTGACTATAATGATAAAGATTAAAATATATATGAGAAAGGGAGGATTAATGAGAAAATTTTTGTTTGGTTTAATTCCCTTAGCAATAGTTTTTGGCTCTTCCAATGTCTCAGTTATAACTTCTCAGCCGAATAAAATTGAACTTAGGACCGATTTTCGTTCCATTGCGACCTCAGAAATTACGGTTAAGGGTAGAATTTTTAGCCGGGTGAATATTTATGAGTCAGGGGTTTCAACGGAAATTGGTTTGCCCGAACTGCCGATTATTCGTGAATTTATTGAGATACCGCAAGGGGCTGTGATTTCGGTTGGAGTAACAGTCCTAAAAGAGACGACTTTAACCTTAAATTATCCTCTCTATCCAAAACAACCGCCGATTCCAAAGACCGGGCCAAAACCAGAATTTACAATTGATGAGAAATTCTATGTTCAAGACCTCTGGTTTCCTGAAGCGCGAGCAAGGATTGCTGAGATCGTTGAGATTCGTGGTCACCGGTTAGCAGTCTTAGAGATTTGTCCGGTCCGTTATAATCCAAAGCAGAATTTAATCGAATTCAATCAGCAACAGACAATTCGTTTGAATCTTTCGGGTTCGAACCTGGCAAAGACTATCGCTTATCTTCGACGCTACTATTCTAAACCATTTGAGTCAATGCTTTCCGGAATCATTAAGAACTACGGTGCCTTTGCCATTGACCCACCACCGGATTTACCAGTTGGTATGTTAATCATTACACCTAACGAATGGGAAGCCAATATCCAACCGCTTGCCCAATGGCGAAAAAAGAAGGGTTATGAGGTTTTTGTTCGGAATTTGAGCCAGGTTGGTGGTGGTTCAGCCGAAGTGGTGCGCAACTATATCCTTGATGCCTATAATAATTGGCCAATTCCACCAACCTTTGTGTTACTAATTGGTGATGTGGATAGAATCGGTTACTTTAATGGTCAAGGACAAGGTAGTCCCCATACCGATTTGAATTTCGCCTTAATGACCACACCGGATTATTTGCCGGATATTTATGTAAGTCGTTATTCGGTAGCCAATTCTTATCAGTTAGACAGCTTAGTGTTAAAGACGATAAAATATGAAAAGAACCAGTGGCTATCCGGAACCGAGTGGACAAAGAAAGGTTATTTTATTGCTTCCAGTGATGGCGGCAATCATCAAGTTGCTGAAGGAACCCATCGTTACTGTATGGCAGTTGCCCGACGCTATGGAATGATTTGTGATTCAATCTGGCTTTATTACGGCACAGGCACACCAATTACTACAGCGATTAATGACGGTCGGTCTTGGGTGATGTATTCCGGACATGGTTATTATCAAGAATGGTCCGACCCTGATTTCACTAATGACGATGTTAGACTACTAACTAATATTGATAAGGTTCCATTTGTTGGCACCTTTGCCTGCCTTTCCGGAGATTATGCCAATTCAAGTTATCCCGAATGTTTTTCCGAAGCTTGGATAAGAGTTGGTTTTCGGGGGGCAATTGCTCATATGGCTTCATCAGTTACCTCTTATTGGACCGAAGACGATACCTTACAACGAAGGCTATACGATTGTGGATTCGATTCCAGTCTTTACTGGGTGATGGGAATGGTAAACAAGGCAAAGATTATTTTCTATCAGCAGATGGGACCATCAAGCACAACCCGGCGTTATTTGGAGATGTATAATGTGATGGGCGACGGGGCAATTGATGTCTATTCAGATATTCCCCATAACATTCAGGTTTCTCATCCGGCGGTAGTTTCAATTGGCACGATACCGGTGACGATTACGGTTAATGATGGCGGTACACCAGTGCCTAATGCCTTAGTCTGTGCCTTAGGAAGGACCGATACGATGGTGCACGAAGTTGGTTATACCAATGCCGCAGGCCAAGTGACATTGACTTTAACTACTACTATGCCTGATACCATATCCATCACAGTAACCGGACATAACCTTGCGCCTTATCTTGGTCATCTATTGGTGTTACCGGCATCAGGACCTTATGTTGTCTATCTTCGCCATTCCATTATTGACACGGCGCCAGGTGGTAATGGCGATGGAATTGTGAATCCTGGGGAGAATGTTACGATGCCGGTCTGGGTAAAAAATTGGGGTAGTGCTACGGCAAATAATCTACGGACTTGGCTTCGAACCACTGACCCGAACATAGTGATTACTGATTCCTTTAAATCCTATGGCAATATTTTGGCTGGTGATTCGGGTTATGTGGCAGATGGTTTTAAGTTTTCCGTAGCTTTGGCTTGCACCAATGGTTATATCCTTCGCTTCACTTTAACTTGCGTTGATGCCCAAGACTCTTCCTGGACTTCTTTCATTTCTGTTCCAGTGGGCGCACCGATTCTAAACTATGTGGGAAATTTTGTTAACGATTCCGGACAATATCGTCCGAACGGTAGACTCGACCCCGGTGAAACTGGACAAATGATTGTTTCGCTATGCAATCGGGGACTGGGCAATGCCTATAATGTCTCGGCAGTTTTGCGTTCGGGTGATGCCCGATTGACGATTGTTGATTCGATTGGCAGTTTTGGCACAATCTTGGCTGACAGTGTCGGCAATAACAATCAAGACCGCTTCGTCGTTACCGCTTCTTGGTCTATTCCGCCTGAGACTAATATCCCCTGCACCCTTCATATCACCGCAGCGAATGGTTATAGCGCAGTCAGTTCGTTTACGATAATGGTAGGTGGAATTACCGCAACCGACCCAATTCCAGATGGGCCCCGTCAACCGCCCCTGTATTATGGCTATGACGATGTTGATAGTTTTTATCCCCAACATCCGACCTACGAATGGGTAGAAATCAATACGATTGGCACGCGATTGACACTATCCGATGACCAGACGGTTCAAATCACATTGCCGACGGGTTTCGGACCCTGGAAGTTCTATAACCAGCGCTATACGGAACTCTCAATCTGCTCCAATGGTTGGATTGCCCCTGGTTATCAGACTGCCAATGCTTACTCGAACCGTCGAATTCCCGACTCCAACACCTCCAATCCGAATGGAATGGTCTGTGCCAATTGGGACGATTTACTACCAAACAATAGCGGTGTTGGCGGAGTTTATTATTATCATGACGCAGCAAATCACCGTTTCATCATTGAATATGATAGTGTACCTTATTTTGGCGCAACATCAATTATGGATAAGTTTGAAATTGTCATCTACGATACGACCTTAGCTCCTGAGGATGGCAATAATGAGATAGTTGTGAATTATATGGCCGCGAATCGTTGGAACTCAAGCACGGTTGGCATCGAAGACCCCACTAATCAGATTGCAATCTGTGCCTTATTCAATGATACCCTGCATCGGGGTTGTGCGCCTTTTGTGCCGGGTAAAGCGATAAAATATACGACTCGGCAATGGTATGGAATTGAAGACATTACCAAGATAGTCGCCATAAACCCAAGCTTCTCCATTCAGCCTATCCCATTTCGCAACGAACTTAAGATTCGTTACCAAATTAGCGGTAGGGGAGAGGTAAAATTGAGAATTTATGATGCAACAGGTAAGATGATTTATAGCTTACTCAATCATTGTGCAAAACTTGGAACTTATTCTTTCAATTGGGATGGTAGAGATAATTTGGGACGAAAGGTTGCTTCTGGAATTTACTTCTTTGAACTCGAAATCCCTTCGGTAAAATATCGGAAGAAATTGGTGCGATTGGAATAAGAGAAAATTAGGCGGTGCTTTGCACCGCCTTTTTATTAACGATGCCCAAGCAAAGAAAATCACCTAATCTTACTGTTGACATCATAATTGATTACGATGGCAAAATTGTTTTAATCAAAAGAAAAAACCCGCCTTTTGGCTGGGCTTTACCTGGCGGTTTTGTTGACTACGGTGAAACGGTTGAAAACGCAGCAATCCGCGAAGCCAAAGAGGAGACTGGATTAGACTTAAAAGAGCTTAAACAATTCCACGTCTACTCTGACCCAAATCGTGACCC
>JBDRUX010000042.1:0-19851 GCA_039801565.1 Caldifarciminota bacterium | reverse complement strand
AAAGAAGATAGGCATTGATGAGTTTAATGTCCCAAAGCGGCACAAATAAAGGTTATATCAATGCGATTCGGGCGGAATGTCCTAATGCGATGATTATCGCGGATAAGTTTCATATTTTGCGGATGGTGAATTATGCATTAGATTTTACCCGGGCGGTACTTCAGCGTCAGGCGAAAAAGGGCAAAAAGAAGCAATGGCTTTACTGAGGAATAACAAAATAAAGTTAGACAAGCGGATGGCTTATGGTTATCGGAACTATTCCAACCAGCATCTTACGGATTTTAGCTCGTAGCGCCTTAGGTCCACCAAGAGGTGGGGCGGATTAAAAATGTGGTTTGAAGGGTTATGAGGCTTTGCCCTTCTTCCACACTAAATGGCTAAGAGCCATTTTAAATTAAAACACGAAAGAGTAAATTACACAACTACTAACACACTTGCGAAAAGAAAGATTGAACAGAATGCGTTATGAAATTATAGGCTAATACTCTATCAACGAACACTTAAATTTTAATTTTTTTCTCTTCAAACCAGGAGTAGATGGTTGGCACAATGAACCAGGTAACCGTTTCGATTATCATTCCACCAAAAGTTGGGATTGCCATCGGTCGCATCACTTCCTTGCCCGTGCCACCAAAAATGAAGATGGGTAGCAAAGCCAAAATCGTGGTAATAGTTGTCATAAATGCCGGTCGGATTCTTGCTTTGCCGGCATAGACCGTTGCTTCTAAGACCTCTTGGCGGTTTTTTGGTTGTCGCTCGGTGAAGACTTGGTCGAGATAGGTTGTAATTAGGATGCCATCATCGACCGCGATACCGAAGAGGGCAATAAATCCAACCCAGACCGCAATTGAGAAATTAAAACCGTAAACCGCCAATAATAAAACCCCACCACTAAGAGTGACCGGAATTGCTAAGAAAATTGTCAATGACCTGCGATGGGATTTGAAATTAAGAAAGAGTAAAAGGTAGATGATGAGTAAACTGACCGGTACGAGCAGAGAAAGTCTTTTGCTTGCTCTGACCTGATTTTCAAATTGACCCGACCATTGGATTGAATAACCAGGCGGTATCTTTTCTGCCAGAGCTTTAGCAACGGTTCGGCTTGCCTCATTGACGAATCCAACCAAATCTCGATTCCGCACATTCATTAATACATAGGCTCGAAGCATCCCGTTCTCGGAATTAATCATCGCTGGTCCTTCGGTTACTCTTAGTTCACAAATCTGACCCAATGGCACATATTGACCATCTGGGGTAGGAATGAGGACGCGCTGTAGTTTTTCTTTGCTATCACGTAATTCTCGAGCAATCCGGACTCGAATTGGATATCGCTCACGGCCTTCAATTATTGCCGTCAAGTTCTCACCGCCGATTGCCAGTTCAATCACATCCATAATATCTCGAATCGTTAGGTTGTACCGAGCGATTTCTCGTCGGTTCGGGATAATTTCTAAGTAAGGTTTTCCGGTAATCTTCTCGGCATAAACATCTTCGGCACCTCTCACCCCTTGCACAATATTCTTTATTCTTTCCGCCATTTGTTCCAAGACCAATATATCCGGACCGAAGATTTTTACGCCGACCGGGGTTCGGATACCTGTTGCCAGCATATCAATTCGATTCACAATCGGTTGGGTCCAGATATTACTAACCCCCGGGAATTTTAATGCCAAATCCAACTCGTGAATCAATTTCTCTTTGGTCATTCCTTTGCGCCAATATATTTTCGGTTTAAGGGTTATTGTCGTCTCGAACATTTCAATCGGTGCTGGGTCAAGCGGTGTCTCGGCTCTGCCTAATTTACCAACCACATTGGCTACCTCAGGAAATGATTTGATTATCGTATCTTGAATTTGCATAATCCGCAACGCTTCGGTTAATGAAACTGATGGTGCGACCACCGGCATATAAAGAATTGTTCCTTCATCGAATGGCGGCATAAATTCACTGCCCAGCCGAGTTATAAGGATTAAGGCGCTTGTAAAAATTGTCAGCGGAATTAAAAGAAATTGCCAGCGATGGGTAATTGTCCAACGCAAAACCTTTTCGTAATATTTTTGGATTAGTCTCGAAATCCGATTTTCTTCTACCGGCTGCAATTTGCCACGCAAAAAATAAAAAGCCAGGACTGTGGTAAAGGTTAGGGCAATCACAACGGAGGCTACAAGGGCAAAAGTCTTTGTATAGGCAAGCGGTTTGAAGAGTTTACCCTCTTGGGATTCCAGGGCAAAGACTGGCAGGAATGAGACAACCGTCGTCAAAATGGCAGTGATGACCGCCGACCCCACCTCTTTGGTAGCTTCGGCAACCACAACCAAACGCGGTCTTTTCTCACCAGCCGCGGTCAAGCGCCGGTAGGCATTTTCGGTCACAATAATCCCCATATCAACTAAGGTGCCAATCGCGATGGCAATCCCACTCAATGACATTATATTGGAGTCAATCTTGAGATAATACATAACGATGAAGGATATTCCGACTGCGATTGGTAATGAGATTGAGACAATTAACGAAGACCAGAAATGATTTAAAAAGATGAAAACGACCAAGATACAAATCGCTATTTCTAAAATCAGCGTATCTCTAAGGGTATTGATTGTTCTATGAATCAACTCGGTTCGGTCATAAAATGGGATTATTTTTACTCCTTGGGGCAAACCGGATTCGATCTCTTTTATTCGCTGTTTAACTCGACGGATGACGGTCAGCGGGTTTTCTTTATAGCGGACGGTCACGACACCGCCTACCACTTCTTTTCCTCCTTTATCTAAGGCACCGCGCCGAAACTCCGGACCGATTTGGACAGTCGCCACATCGCTTAAAAATAACGGTGTACCATTGAAAGAACCGACCGCAATATTTTTTATATCGTCAACCGTTTTAATGAATCCGACACCACGGATGATGAATTCCATTCCAGCCTGTTCAATGACCTTGGCTCCAACATCAATATTAGAATTGCGCACTGCATTATAAACCGTCATAAAGTCTACCCCGTAGTTAGCAAGTTTGAGGGGATTTATATCAATTTGATACTGTTTAACAAATCCACCGACTGAGGCGACTTCGGAAACCCCTTCGACCGATTGTAACTGATAGCGGATATACCAATCCTGGATTGAGCGCAATTCAGCTAAATTGTAACCTTCACCTTCGACCGTATACCAAAAAACTTGTCCCAAGCCCGTAGCATCCGGACCTAAAACTGGAGTCACACCCTCAGGTAAAAACTTATTGGCTTGTTGCAGTTTCTCTATGATTCGACTTCTTGCCCAATAGAAATTAATCCAATCTCGGAAAATGATATAGACAATCGAGAATCCAAATTCGGAAGAAGCCCGAATTGTCTTAACTCCTGGTATCCCTTGGAGTAGTGTGGTTAGAGGGTAAGTTATCTGGTTTTCAATCGTTTTTGCATCCCTGCCTGGCCAATCAACAAAGACAATCTGTTGGTTTTCACCGATATCCGGTATCGCATCAACTGGCACCCGATTGATTGCATACCAAGACCAAATAACCACAATGCCAAAGATGACTAAGACGACGAACCGATTCTTAAGGCAAAGATCAATCAGTCGCGCAATCATTAAATTGCCTTATCTTTAATGTTGGTGTTGTGGTGGCTTCGGTTCGGCTTTAATCACTTTAGCAGCGCCATAGAGTAACGATTGCCCGCCGGCAAGGGTTGTTTGAGAATCTAACAAGAAATTGCCCGCCACTACAACTCGCTCGCCTTCCTGCAGACCTTCGAGCACCGCTACATATTCATCAGTCTCGATGCCGGTTTTAATCGTTCTGGCTTCATATTGGTTCGGCTCGGTTTCAAGATAAACAATTTTACGCTTACCAGTATCAATAATAGCAGAATTCGGGATTACCAGCATTTCTCCTAACGGTATTTGAATTTCAACTTCAGCATAAGTATCAAAGGTCAATTCTTGACCTGGCTTTTCAATCAAAATTCGTGTCTTAACTGAACGGGTTTGCGGATTAAGCATCGGTTCAATCGCTTGAATTTTGCCAGAAAATATCTTTTCCGGGTAACTGACGAGTTTGACCGATACCTTCTGACCCGTCTTAATCAAGCCGATATCCGGTTCATAAACTTCGGCTAAGACCCAAGCGCGCTTAGAAGAGGGAAAGATTAAACTTTGGTCAGGTTCACCGCTTTTGATTATTGGATTAAGCGCTGAGTCGGAAAGACCAAGTAGTTTTAGTCGCAATTTAGCCGACTTCGCTAATTCACCGCCCATTGAATAAACTGAAAGGTATTCCTGCTCGGCAAGATACAATTCGTCATCCTTTGCCACTCGGCCAGGAATTTGAATCCTTTTCACCAGTTCTCTTCTTATTACTGGTGCACTTTTTATTTTCAGGGCAGTTTTTACCGACTCTTCAATCCGAATTTGACCCGCTGCGCCCCGATAAATTGGAATCAAATCCATCCCACAGATTGGACAATCCCCCGGTTTATCTGACTTAACCGTTGGGTGCATTGAACAGGTCCAATAAAGAATTTCTTTTTTGGATTTTGGCGAACTGGATTCTGAATCACTCGGCATCGTTTTCAGATATTTTTCCGGGTCTTTCATAAATTCTCGGTCACAGCCCGGGCAGCAAAAGTAATACCGTTTGCCTTGATATTCAACCTTTGGGGATGTCGCGGTTATCGTAAACTTCTTCTTGCGTACTGGACAGATTGTCTCTTTACCAATATCGGGGTTAATTTTAACTTTCTTGCCACAGGTTATGCCGAAAGTCACGAATTCGGTTAGAAAAATGAGCAAGAAAGCAATATCGATCATTCTTTTCATCTTTACTCCTTTCAATTCAATAACTCTAAACCTGCTGCTAATTCCAATTCGGCTAAGGCAAGAAGATAATCGGCTTGGGCTTTATAGAGAGCTATCTCACTTTCTAAAAGCATTCTCTCGTTTATTAAAACCCTAACCAAATCCTCTTGCCCAGCCTCATAGGCTTTTAATGACGATTTAAAGTTCGCTTCGGCTAAAGGTAAGATTGTTTTCTGATATAGCGCAATCTCCCTCTGATATTTATCCAGATTGATTTTCGTCTGTTTTAGCATTGTTTTGGTCATATTTTCCATTGCCTGATACTCGGCAGATACCATCTTCACTTCCGTGGCCATTGCCGAGCGCAGCCGATTTTGTTTGCCCCAAAACCAGATCGGTAGTGTCAAACCGACCATAAACTTACGGTCTTTTAGTTTATTATCCATCGTTTCCTGTTCGAACTTAATCATTAAATCCGGCAGATAGTCCTGTTCGGCTAATGATAACAAACTTTTGGTCTTTTTGATTTCGGTCTGTAATGATTTTAATTCGAAATTCTGCGTTTGCGCGATTTGATAAAGTTCTTTTAATTCAAAAGTCGTATCTCTTATTGCTATTACCTCAACACCGGTAATTAAGGAATCCGGGAGATTTAAAAGTGCGCTCAGTTCGCTCAAAAGTGAGTTCTTCTCATCTTCAATTGCCAACAATTCGTTGTTTATTTGCTCAATCTCAATCTTGGTGCTTAAGACATCGGATTGTTGGCTTTTTCCTAATGTGTAATTTTTAACAGTGTTTTTAAGAATTTGGTCTAATCGCTCTCGTGTCTTTTTCATCGCCTCGATTTTTCGCTGGTCAAAAAGGATTTGGGCATATAATCGTTTTGCCTGAGCAATGATTTCTTGTTCTTTTCTTTTATAGCGTTGAAAAGCTTGGTTGGCTTCTAATTTTGCGAGTTTTAAGTTCGAAATTATCTTTGTGGGTAAAGGAAATTCTTGGGTCAAGGAATACATCTGCCCTTTATTTTCCAATTCGAGACCGAACCAGGGATCACTGACCTGGCTTAACCAAGCAATTTTCTTCTGCGTCGCCTCATATTTTGCTTTAGCGGCTTGAACCGAAGGATTGCTTGCACTTACGGTCTGAATTACCTCGTCTAAATTTACAATATAAGCCGAATTCGCCCAACCGAAAAGAATAAAAAAACAGCCAATTTTAAATTTATTCATTGTTACATATGACGCTTAGACTAATCACGAAGTTACGGCGTTTTTAAGATTGGGGGCGGCGGGTTTTTTAAGGTGGGTCTTTTTATGATGAACTCGCCGGTTAGGTTAAGAAAGGACCGCCGCCCCCGGCAAATTAAACTATTAGCCAGTCCATCTCCCTTTGTATTATAACATTTTTTTTACCAATTGCAAGACCTATTCCAAGCTTCATAATAAGGGTTATACTCTTCCTTCAGTTTCGGATTGGCGCGGTATTGAATGCAATATTCTCTTTCGTAACACAATTTTAACGCTGCTAAAACATCTTCTCGGCAGCAACCACACTTCATAATTTCGCATAAGACGGCTAATTGCTTTTGATTGACTCCTTGCACCGCTTTAAGGAAATCACTCTCCCTATCAATTGGCTCGGCAAATTTTAGTGCGGTTCGGGCTTCATTCAACATCGTATTCAACAAATTTTTATCAATCCGATTTTTTCGCTTTAAGCACAAGGCTAATTCCTCGGTTCTTTTATCCGCGAAACGCAAATGAAACAATGCCTTCCTTTTGGGATTAAGTGTGAGAGCATATTGGGTTTTTTCGCTCATAATTTTTATTGGGTAAAGGACATCGCCCGGCACACTACTTTTGCTCAAGGCTAAAGTTGACCAACCAATCAAAACTACCAATAAGATAACTGCTGCGATTCGAACCCAAGCCGGCTGGAATGGGACGAGTTGAGTAGTTCGTTCCTTTGTCTCACTTATCTTTACCAGTGACCGACTTATAGCCTCTGAGCTGGGCTGGGGTTTGGGTAATTCTCGGATTGCTAACGCCAAATGTAAAAGTGGTTCAAGTTCGGTAACAAATTGTGGGTAATCCTTTAAGCAGTCTTCGATGCTTTTGCCTTTTTCGATTTCCTGTAAGACTAAATCTAATATCTCATCAATTTTTTGTGGCATAGTCTTCCTTTGCTAAATATTCTTTCAGTGCTTTAAGTGCCCGATACTGTATCACTTTTACTGCACCGACTGTCTTCCCCATAATCTGAGCGACTTCTTGGTTGGTATAGTCTTGTAGGAAACGCAGGGTAATTACTTGGGCTTGGTCGGGTGTAAGATGAGCTAAAGCTTTTCGCATCTTATTTTCGGTAAGAATATCTCTTGATACCTCAGCACTTGGTATATCTTGTTTTAAGGACTCGATACTAATTTCGGAACGTTTTGCTCTGCGCCGATAAAAATCAATTATCGTATTATTGGCAATGCGATAAATCCAAGCTAAGAAATTACCGTGCTGGGTTTTTAATGACCTGACCATTTTCAATAACACCTCGCTGGTTAAATCCTCAGCATCTTCCCGTTGTTGTACTCGATAATAAGTATAGCCAAATATCTTATTATAAACAAATTTACAAAGTCGGTTAAGCGCCTCGCCGCGGTATCTTTTTGCATCCTTAATGAGTTTTGCCAATTCATCAGGACTAGTGTCATTATTAAATATAGACGAATTGGCTTTCATAAAAGTTACGCCAATATACCTTATCCAATGTCAATGTCAATCATAATTTCTCAAGTAAACATTGACCAGAAAAAAGAATTGTGTTATAATTGGCTATGAGAAACCGCAAAGATATTGGGTTAGCGATTCTTTTAGCGTTTTGCTGGCTAATTGCCAATGGCTCATCCAATTCATTAATCAATGGCAACTTTGAGCAGGATTTAAAAGTCGGTTGGCAAATTTCAACCAAAGATTATGATGGTTCCGGCAAGATAAAGCGAGTAAAGGTTAAAGATAACTATTATGCGAAGGTGGAAAAAATTTGGTGCGGTTATGCTGAATTATTTCAAATTATCCAATTGACCAATTTAGACCAAGACCTGTCAGTTCGTCTTCGGCTTAATGCTAACTCTAATCGAGATGGCTATTCCGCCTTAGCTGCTTTTATTCTTAGTTTTCTTGATGAAGAAGATGAAACATTAGCGCGAATCAGAATTGCCTATAGCACCAAAGTTTTAACCAATACTCCAATGGAATATAATTATTCTGCTTTGCCTAACAAATGGCAAACCAATACTATCAACCTCCGAGAAGAACTTAAACACTTTCCCAAGATTGATTTTAAGAAAATTGCGAAACTTAAAATTTCCTTATACGCCTATGGTAGTAATACCGAAGGTTGTTGAGGTTTACAGCAAAGCGCCGAGGTCTCGGCTGACGATATAAAATTGGTGCCGAAAGAGAATAAAACGACAAAATGAGATTAAACCTACAGCGCATTATAAAATTCCTTAAACCAAACTTATTCAGTATCGGGATTGGTTCTTTAATTTGGCTTATAATTCGAACCGGCACAAAGCCATCACGAATCACTTACCCTTGTCAAAAAGTTGCTGCCAGCAACAGTCTCTTCTTTCTTGGCGGTGTTGCCCTGCCCTATCTTTTCCGTCGAATAAAGCCAATTCAATTAAAAATAAAATGGCATTATGTTCTTATTCCTTTATTTATCATCTTTTTAATTATTTTTATCAATTACCCAAGGGTTAGAAAAAAGGGTCCAGCGATAAATTTTAACTTTGCCACGCTTCATTTGACTGAAAGAATATCACCCGATTCCAATCCATCGTCAATCTTCATTGTCAAAGATTTTCCCAACCCTTTGGGTATTTATCATACCGGTCTTGATTCGCTTTTCTCTTTAATGGCGCAACATAACTTTTACTTTTATAAGTCAAATAAACCTTTACCTTGGTGTGACACTTCAGGTTTGATTGCCAAAGATGATGTGGTCTTAATTAAAGTAAATGCCGAATGGCCCGAACGGGGAATGACCAATACCGATATCCTAAAAGGTTTAATTGCCAGAATTGTTGCCCATCCGGATACTTTTGTTGGTGAAGTCTGCTTGGTCGAAAATGGTCAATGGCGATTCAGTTGGTCTTATTCTCAAAACAATGCTGAAGACCCAAGTCAAAGTATGCAGGTAGTGATGGATTATTTCGCTAATCAAGGTTATCGGGTGAGTGGCTATAACTGGACCGCAATTGGTTATGGTAGCAATAACCGCTGGGTTTCAGAATTTGACCAAGGTGATACCAATCACGGCTATGTCCGAGAAGATTCAACTGGAATGACCTATGCAAAATTTCGAACGATTTACGGCACAAGGATTTCAACCCGACTTGGAATTTGGAATGGTTCTACTTATGATAATGAACACCTTAAATTTATCAATGTCCCGGTCTTGAAATCTCATACTTTAATGGGTGTGACCGGTTCAATCAAACATTACATTGGATTTTTATCCTATGCCGCAATTGGTAATAGCACGATGCATAACCGAGTTGTCAACAATGGGCTATTAGGCATTGAAATGGGTAAGGCGCGTTTCCCGGATTTAAATATCATTGATGCCACTTGGGTTAGTGCCGAAATCACCACCGGTCCTAATGCACCCAATAACCTTTGCACTCGGCTCAATACGATTTTAGCCAGTAAAGACCCAGTCGCCTTAGATTATATCGCCGGTGGTAGGATTTTAAGACCGGTCAGTTGGTGGCAGGGGCATCCTTGGCTTTCTAATTATGGCCGACACGACCCGGATAATTTAAATTCAGAAAATCCTGGCAGCGGACGCAATTATTCGGATAGCACCCCTTGCTATGGATTTCCTTACAATGCCTTTCATCAGTATTTAGTTGCTACTTACAACCAACTCCGAGCCAGAGGGTATTCAGTCACAATGGATACTAACCAAATGAATATTTATATCTTTCAATTTCCTGGGGTTGAAGTGAAAGAGAAGAAGAAATCAAAAAATTATGACCAATTTGAGATTGAGCCGAATCCATTTGCAACAAAAACTGCGATTCGATTTTCTCTGCCAAAGAAAAGCCAATTCTCACTTAAGATTTATGACTCATCGGGTAGACTCGTTAAATCTTTTTCCGCTAACCATCAGTCACTGGTCACTAATCACTGCTTTATCTGGGATGGTACCGACTCCTTTGGTAACCAACTGCCAAGTGGTAGTTACCTTATCCGGCTGGAAAGCGAAAAAGGCTGTACTGAAAAGAAAGTTATCCTAAAGAGAGATTAAATTATGGGGATATTTGTTGACAGTGCGAAAAAAGAAGAAATTAAGAAACTGACCGATTTAGGATTAATAATTGGCATAACAACCAACCCGAAACTTTTAGCGCCAATTAAAATGCCAGCTAAACAAATCATAAAAGATTTGTGTGAAATTTCACCCGGTCTTGTCTTTTATCAATTAACCAAAACGAGCCTAAAAGAAATGGAAAAAGAAGCCAGAGAAATATTTGCCCTAGCCCCAAAAAAGATTGGACTGAAGATTCCGGCCCAAACTGAATCCATTGCCTTAGTCAAAAGATTAGGCAAAGAGATTCCTTGTGCTATTACGGCAATTTTCAGTGATTATCAAACCTATCTGGCTTGTGAGGTTGGGGCAAGATATTTAATCCCTTATGTCAACCGGGCGACAAGACTTTTAGGCGACGGTATTGAGTTAGTAAGGAAAATGCGAACAATTGTTGACCGATTAGGTAGTAAAGCGGAAATTTTAGCGGCTAGTATCAAAACGAAAGAAGAAGCGGTTGATTGTATTATCGCTGGTGCCCATCATTTAAGTATGCCTTATGATGTAATAATGTCTTTAGGCAATCATTCTTTCTCTGCACAAGCCATTAACGAATTTAATCAATACATTTCCGAGTAAACACAAAAAATCTGGATATTGGAAAAATTATTTTGCTTCCACCCCTTTCGGTTTCGTAACCGCTGCCATATTTCTTCCGGTACCCAATACCGCTCCTTTACAATCCGTCGTGTCTCAGTCTTCGTTATTTTCCGACCATCAATATCCCGAAGGTCATAAGGGCGATTATATTTTAAGATACGTAGCACTCGGCTTGTCATTGCCTTCTACCGCACATACCGCCTGCTTATGACAATGACCTTTATATGCCATCTCATCATAAACCTTGGCCAATTGTTGAGTCCATTGCCGCCCAACATTTGCCGCTATATAGAAATCTCACCTATTCCAATTCGGACCGGATAAGCTCATCGCCGACCCTTTCTTATCTATTATCAAGGAGTGTCTTGCCACGGATTATACTACACAACGAAGCTGGTTGCCCAATGAACCCTTTTTGACCTATTGAATTTGTGCTAATTGGAATTATAATTTAATGTCAATGAAAAACGACTACATTCTGGTCAAAGGCGCCAGAGAGCATAATTTAAAGAATATTGATATTAAGATACCGCGTAACAAATTAGTCGTAATTACCGGAATTTCGGGTTCGGGTAAGTCTTCGTTAGCCTTCGATACGATTTATGCCGAAGGTCAGCGCCGTTACATCGAATCGCTTTCTGCCTATGCTCGGCAATTTCTTGGAATGTTAGAGAAGCCAGATGTTGACTATATTGAAGGGCTTTCTCCAGCAATTGCAATTGAGCAAAGAACTTCTGCCCGTAATCCCCGTTCAACGGTGGGCACAGTGACCGAAATCTATGATTACCTTCGTTTACTTTTTGCTCGGATTGGAATTCCTTACTGCCCAAATTGTAATAAAAAGATTTCTTCTCAAACTACTGACCAGATTGTTGATTCAATTCTTGCCTTAAAAGAGAATACAAAAATTGAAATTTTTGCTCCATTGGTGCGAGGGCGCAAAGGTGAATATAAAGAGTTACTGCAAAAGGCAAAGAAACGAGGTTTTATCCGGGTTCGGGTTGATGGCAAAATCTATGAGATTGAAGAGGTACCAGAATTACATAAATACAAAAAACATAATATCGAAGTAGTTGTTGACCGATTAATCATCAAGCCTGATATTCGCAAAAGATTAGCTGATTCCTTAGAGATTGCTTTAAAAGAAGGCGAAGGGCTTTGTATTGTAGGTATTGACGGCAAAGAGGACCGAATATTTTCTGAGGCATTGGCTTGTGTGGATTGTGGGTTCAGTTATGAAGAGATAAGCCCAAGGCTTTTTTCCTTCAATTCACCTTATGGCGCCTGTCCAACCTGTCACGGTTTAGGCACTAAAATGGAGATTGACCCTGACCGATTAATTCCTGACCCAAATTTAAGTGTGATGGAGGGAGCGATTGAATCTTGGGGTGAACCGTCCAGCAATTGGTTTATTTCGCAATTAGAATCGGTCGCCAAAGCCTATGACTTCGACTTGAACACCCCATTTCGGCAACTGCCCAAAGTAGCCAAGAATGTCTTGCTCTACGGCACTGAAGATGAGATAAAGATGAAATATACCCGTTGGGATGGCACATCGTTTGAGATGTATGAAAAGTTCGAAGGTGCAATACCTCATCTGATGCGCATCTATAAACAGACCGAATCCGAAGCCCGAAGGGAATGGGTTGAACGTTTTATGTCAGTTTTACCTTGTCCGGACTGTAACGGCACGCGATTGAAAAAAGAAGCATTGGCAGTAAAGATAAATGATTTGAATATCCACGATATTACCAAAATGTCGGTTAAAAAGGCCTATCAGTTCTTCACTTCGGAAATCAACCTCACCGAAAAAGAGAAGGTGATTAGCCGGGAAGTAATCAAAGAGATTCAAAAGCGTTTAGGCTTTATGCTCTCGGTTGGGCTTGACTATTTAACCTTAGACCGAACCACCGAGACCTTAGGTGGTGGTGAAGAACAAAGGGTTCGATTAGCAACTCAAATTGGTTCGGGTTTAGTTGGTGTCGTCTATATCTTAGATGAGCCAAGTATTGGGTTACACCAACGCGACAATCATCGGCTCCTTGATACCTTAAAGAAATTGCGCGATTTAGGCAATACCGTGATTGTGGTTGAGCATGATAAAGACACAATTCTTTCGGCTGATTATGTGATTGATTTGGGGCCGGGTGCAGGTGAGAATGGTGGCTATGTGGTCGCAACTGGCACACCCGAAGAAATCAAAGCGAATAAGAAATCTTTGACCGGTGCCTATCTTGATGGCAAAAAGACAATTCCAATTCCATTTGCGACTCGTAAGCCCAAAGGTGATTTTCTCATTATTAAAGGTGCTCGGGAGAATAATTTAAAAAATATTGATGTTAAGATTCCTTTAGGCTTATTTGTCTGTATAACTGGTGTCTCAGGTTCAGGTAAAAGTACTTTGATGACCGATATTCTCTATCGCGCCTTAGCCCAATATTTCTATGGTTCCAAAACTAAACCCGGTGAGCATGATAAGATATTAAATATCGAAAAGATTGACAAAGTTATTAACATTGATCAGTCGCCGATTGGTAGGACGCCGCGTTCCAATCCAGCAACTTATACTAATGCCTTCACACCGATTCGGGAACTTTTCGCCCAGACCAAAGATGCCCGAATGCGAGGCTATAAGCCAGGTAGATTCTCCTTCAATGTCCGGGGCGGACGTTGTGAAGCCTGTGCTGGTGATGGGATAATTAAGATTGAGATGCACTTTTTACCCGATGTCTACGTGCCGTGCGATGTCTGTAAAGGCAAGCGATATAATCGTGAGACCTTAGAAATAAAATACAAAGGCAAAAATATCTATGATGTCTTAAATATGACCGTGACCGAGGCATTAGAGTTTTTTGCCAATATCCCACCGATTCGACGCAAACTTGAATTATTAAACGACGTCGGTCTGGGTTATATTAAACTTGGTCAACCAGCACCAACCCTTTCTGGTGGTGAAGCCCAAAGAGTGAAATTAGCCAAAGAGTTATCCAAGATTGCGACAGGTCGAACCCTTTATCTATTAGATGAACCAACCACTGGACTTCACTTTGAAGATGTTCGATTACTCTTAAAAGTGTTAGACCGATTGGTTTCGATGAACAATACCGTTTTAGTAATTGAACATAATCTCGAAGTGATAAAATGTGCGGACTGGATTATTGATTTAGGACCTGAGGGCGGTGATGAAGGTGGTTACATTGTGGCTGAAGGACCACCTCAAGAGGTAGCCAAGAACGAAAAATCTTATACTGGAAGATTTTTAAAGAAACTATTTGGACAAACCACACCGGTCTTGGTTTAGATTTTCCAAAAATAGACCACTGAGTTAAATTAATGATGGAACGAGTAAAGCAATTGAGATAAATAAATCGGAGAGGTTAGACCTATTCGATAATGATAAGACGCTTGCTTTT
The DNA here is from genome assembly GCA_039801565.1 of Caldifarciminota bacterium. Lineage (GTDB taxonomy): Bacteria > Hydrothermota > Tepidihabitantia > Tepidihabitantales > JAOUPE01 > JBDRUX01. The sequence continues at coordinate 5,675 of JBDRUX010000042.1, read as the reverse complement.
GCTTTCTTTTTGATACCTGATAATTAGATTATAAACACCAGCCGGCAATACTGGCACAGTAATAGTCCCAACCGAACTGTGAATTTCTTGTTGAAACACAATCTGCCCGATTGCATTCAGTACCAAAATCTGAGCCTTATCACTTTGTGGCAATTCATATTCAAACGGTAACGATTGTTTAGCTCGAATTGCATTGCCCTGCCGAAGTCGAAAATTAGAAGATTTGGTTATATCTGATTTTCCCGATTCATTAAGATTGGTATTAAATGAAGAATAGATGTATACTCGTCCAGCATTCAACCCACGGGCGTCATTCCCGGGCGCGCCGATACAAAACTCAATATGCTGGTCATTATTGATATCCCCACAAAAACTGGCGCAAGAGCCAAACATATCGCCTTCGGTTTCACCAACTAAAATCGTGTCGGGTATCGGGCTCATCGGATTTCCACCTAAAAAGAGGAAAGCATAACCGGGACCGTAAGGGATACCATATTCATCACCATCGGCTCCTACTATCAGGTCATCATATTCATCTCCATTGATATTGCCTTGTCCAGCAATCCAGCAGCCGAACCAATCGTGTCCTTGGAGCACAATATCCGGCGGTTGACCGATATTATTGCTACCGAAATGAATATGAACTTTATTGGTCATTGAAGCGCCTAATCCAATATCATTCAAACCATCTCCATTCAGGTCGCCGAGTGCAGCAACCGAAATTCCGAGCTGACGATTTTGTTCATCGCCTTCCCAAATTATATCAACATTTGGGTCAGGTGGATTTCCACCAAAATAAAGAAAACAACCGCCATCATGCAGAATGCTACCGGTATGGCGGTAATCGCCGACTAACATCTCACCAAAGGTATCGCCATTAACATCGCCCAAAAGTGCCACTGCCTGACCATAGTAATCACCATTGCCGTCGTGCAGGATAAGGTCAGGGATAGTATCAAGCCCAGTTCCGCCTAAAAAAAGATAAGCTTTACAATCCGCTGGTGCTCCGATTAGAATATCCATCCCCTCATCTCGGTTTATATCAAAACCGCCGCCGATGTTTGTGCCAAATCGCCCCGAATTAATATGACCAGTAAGAATAAAATCCGCAGTAGTGTCCGGGTCTTCAGAGCCGAAATAGACATAAACTCTTCCGGCATTTGAACCGCCCGAATTATCACGGGGTGCACCAATCGCTAAATCATCTATCCCATCACCATTAATATCACCAAGAACTGCAAGACAGCTACCGAACTGAGTGCCCGGAGTGCCAACAAAAATTAAATCCGGTGTCGTATCAAAAGAAGTATTGCCAAAATAGAGATATACCTTATTCCAACCCGGTTCGCCGACCACCACATCAGCCAAGCCATCAGCATTGAAGTCAATTCTACTGGCGACCGCATAGCCAAATTTACCGCCTGTTTCGTGACCGTCCAGGATTGCAATTTGTGCGATTTGGGCAACACCGAAGTTAATACTAAAAATTAAAAAGGGCAGAATTCTTATCGTCACCTTCAAACTGAGATTAACATTACTTGCTCAGAACAACCCGAACTGGTTTTAAACCTGCTATTTGGCACAAATAGACGCCGGCTGGTAAAGGTTTTGAATTATTGTCACAGCCATTCCAAACTGCTCTATCTTTGATTTCTAATTCCCGAACCAACCTGCCCATCGAATTATAGATTGAAATATTCAATGGCTGGTTGGTCGAATTAGGAATAGTAAAGACGGTTTGGGTTTTGAATGGGTTAGGAGTCGCAAATAATTCGGACTGGATTAAAATTAATTCAGTTTTTAGTTCAACAATTCCAGGCGCCCAAAAAGCATGCGAACAATACTGAGCTTCGACATTCCCTGGTTCTGGGTGCATCGAGATAGTTGCCAGGTCATTTCGAATATCAAGGTCAACTGTTAGCCAATCTCCTGGGAATGGCCAAGTTTGCCAGACCCGACTTGGGTCAGACCAAGTTAATCCGCCGTCATCCGAATAACGATAATAAAGTTCCCAAGTTGATTCATCGTTATAGGCAAAAAGCAGTCGGGTGTCTTGAGCATTAAAATCCCAGCCGAAATTATCATTCACGAGTAAGGTTGGTGTCTGCCAGGTAATGCCGCCATCGGTTGAACTACTAACCTTAACTTCATTGTTCGCAGTTTCATAGCATAGATAAAGTTTATCCTGAGCTCCGATTCGAATAATTGGGTAATAGCCAGCACCAAGCACCGAAGTGAGATTGGTTGTATCAAAAGTCCTTCCGCTGTCGTTTGATACTACAAGATAAAGGTAATTTGAGGTTTGGCGTCGGCAGGTTACCACTATAAAAATTCGACCGTCATTACTAATGGTCATTGATGGGTAATAAACTTGTGTATTTGTCGGGTCAAATGGTAATAGCATTGGCCTGGAGAAACTAATTCCGCCATTGGTCGAACGACAAAAATAAGTCTTTTCCTGGAAATACGATTGAGAGGTAGAGAATACTAAATTGACTGCCTTGTCTGGTCCGATCGCGACATCGAGACCGCGAGGCGAACCAGCATATTGGCTGCCGGTTATTGAGACATCAAAAATATTCCAGTTCGCACCACGGTTATCGGAACGAGAACAATAAAGGTGATACTCGAGTGTCGCATGTTCTGGTCTTAACCAGTATAGACAATAAACCGTATCACCGGTGGTCGCCAATTTTGGTCCGGAACATTCAGCATGCACCCAGCTCGGGTCGCAATAGTGAATAGTTATATCCGATGACCAGGTTCGATTAGTATCATAGGATGCGGCAAAATAGATACCACCATCACTGTTGGCAAAACCGGTATGAGTCCAGGCTTCGTAAATTTCGTTATTGGTGCCGATGCAACCATCACCCGTGCCCCACCATTCGCTTACTTCATTTGAACACATAACCGGATTACTGAATTGAAGCTGGGCATAGACCAAGGTAAACAATGGCAGTAAGACAGCCAAAAAATGTTTCATAAAGCCTCCTTTGAGTTAATTTTTTCACATATTTTTATAGCAAACTTATTCAACTTGTCAATATCTCATCCAAAAATGACAGCAACCAGAAAAATTTAGGAATGGATTTATCCGACCTTTTTACTTGAATCTAATTTTGCTTAAGTTATAATTAAACCCTGATGAAGCAGTTATTATCAATAGTTCTGTTATTTAGTATTATTTTTGGTCATCAACCAAGATTAGTTCTTCAAAAAGACCTTGCCTTCAATTATCCTTTTTATATTCAAAATCCGGAAATCTCACAGGCTTTTTATGGCGAATTGACCGGTTCACCCCATTATTATCAAATCAATGCCGAAAAAGAATTCAAACTCTATCTCAATATTCTGGTTCCGGATATTAAAGGTGCCCGAACCGATTTTTCGGTCGAGGTGAGCAAAGGCAAAGAATTAAATTTGAATGGTAAAGGATTTGTTTGGCAAAAATTCTTCGAGCCATTTGGTGGCGACCATTATCTAAAAGGTCCAGAATACGAGGCAAGAGTCGAAAAAGGTGAATATTTAATCAAAGTTTATAACGATGACAATTTTGGGAAATATGTTTTGGCAGTCGGTGATATTGAATCTTTTCCACCCCGAGCGATGATTCAGGCATTTTTTGCGATGCCGAGATTGAAGAAATTTTTTAACAAATCGCCATTCACCACTTATTTCAACCGAATCGGATTATATACCTTAACAGCGTCAGTTATCGTTGGCGGAATTGTTGTTGGTTCGGTCTTTGCCATAAAACATATCTTCTAATCTAACCAGTTATAATTAGTAGCCGTGTAAATCTGTGTTCATTTGTGGTTAAATTGCTTTTTTCAATTATTGGTTGGTATTCCTGACCTGTCGTCAGGACAGGTTTTGTGCCAGAAAAAGTTGAAATATATTTCAACCTAAAAACGACCGAATTTTTCGTCTATCGTGTTGGTCTTCCGTCGGTTACACCAATTTTCCCTTAGGGAGGGGGTACCGTATAGGGGGTGACCCCGTAGGCTACCCCCTAAGTCACCCCGTAGGTCGCTTCGGGAGTTGCTTCGGAGGTTGCTTCGGGAGCTGGTTAGGGAGCAAGTTGGGGAGCGACTTCGTAGGCGACCTCGGAAGCGACCCAGTAGGCAACTTGGGGAGTAACCTGGGGAGTAGCCCGGTAGGTAGCCCCGTAGGTCACCTGGGAAGCAACCTGGGGAGCAAGCACCGGGGCAGTTCCGTAGGCAACCTCGTAAGCAAGCCGGTAGGCTGGCATCTTTCCCAATTTCGAAATTCGAAATTCTAAATTCGAAATTCTTTAAGAAAGCCCCGTAGGTTACTTGGGGAGCTGGCTGGTAGGCTGGTATCACCATTTTAAACATAAATGACTTAAAACTAAATAATCTCTAATTAACAGTTTGTGAGAATTGGATTCAAATGCTTGTTTTTGCCAGGATTCAATTGCTGCGGTCTTAACACAACCGGCAAAGGTAGCAGGATAATTAGCACCTTGATTTAAACCTTGAAAGAATTGGTCGGTAAAATAAACTGTGAAAGTATCCGGATAATTATCATGAAACCTACCCGTCACCACCTTCTCAAGGGTGAGTTCTTTGCTTGGAGTTGAGTCTTTGGTTACGGTATCAATCGCCCACACTCGAGTGATACAAGTCTTTTGTGAATTGGGTGTCCACAAGAAAGAACCATTCCCACTACTATCAATCGCTACCGGTTGATATAAAAGAGTATCCGTATACGCAGTTTTAATACATCTCACCAGAATAGCAATATTAGGTTGATTAGTTTGAAATCCGGATAGTTCAAACTTAACCGGGTCATTAGTTGCCTGCCCATTTGAGTCTACTATGAGATAATAATGTGGTTTTGAATCTTCCCACTCAACATAAGCTTTACTCGGAGAAGCGGTAGCAATATTTATTTGGCCCTGTAAATCCAATTCACCTCGTTTAGGCGGTTCCTCTATAATTTCAAAATCAAAGTATTTTGTATCAGTTTCACCTTCGACATTCATTGTTGCCCATAGTATCTGACCGTATCGGATGTGAAAACCGTAAATCTGAATTTCGTCATTTACTCTAACTTTCAACTGGACTCGATAAATTGGCGGACTTTTCTTTTTATCTATACTCCTCTTCCCTTCCAGGAAGGTGATTTCTTTACCTTCTAAGGCAATTATCACAAAAGCCTTTGCCAATTCAATTATGTTCTTATCATTTACCTCTAAGTTGTGTTCTAAAAGTAAACGGTTGAAATTAGAGGGCATCTGATAAAGCTTATTACCGATAATAGCTATTAGATAAGGATAATGCGGTCGCACGTCCAATTTCCACAATTGATAAAAGTGAGCATTTGGGAAAACAGTTTGAAGCAAGGAAGTTTCTAATTCCTTAAGTTTAAGATTTGCTTTTAAGAAATTCGTGTCCTGTTTGAGTTTAGCTATTTCATCAGTTTTGAAGTCCGACGCTGCTCTACCTAAGGCATCAATGAAAATTTCTGGTATTCGTTCTATTAGTTCTTTTGTCTCTTTTCCCGAAAGCTGTCGCATTGTAGAGCTTGACCGTTCGATTTTCGGTATTCTCCCCCCTGCCATTACTATTGAAACGGCAAAGAGGATTATTAGCCCAATCTGCCTGTGCTTTAGCAGACAGGTCCGGGCTAATAATGAGCCACTTCGG
>JBDRUX010000041.1:0-20311 GCA_039801565.1 Caldifarciminota bacterium | reverse complement strand
TAGAACCACCAATACCAACCCTATTAGATATTGCCAAGGAGAATGGCTATCCAGTAATTGTTATCGGTAAGGTTGACGAACTCTTTGCCCAGCGGGGCTATACCAAAGCCTATCATTCGGTCAATAATCAAGAATGTATCGACTTAACCCTAAATGCCTTAAAGGAAAACGGGGAAGGACTTATTTTTACCAATCTGATTCAATTTGATATGGATTGGGGACATCGGAATGATTATTTAGCCTATTATAATGGATTGAAAGAATTTGATACGCGGCTACCACAAATAATCGCTCAACTCAAAACCGATGATTTATTAGCCATCACTTCTGACCACGGCAATGACCCAACTACACCATCTACCGACCATTCCCGGGAGTATGTTCCATTATTAATCTATTCGAAAAGTTTGAAAGCCGGTGTTAATTTGGGTATAAGAGATACCTTTGCTGACTTGGGTCAGACAATAGCGGAATATTTAAAAATACCGCGCTTAGCCAATGGCAAGAGTTTTTTGAAAGAATTGAGTTAAAGTTGCTCAAAGATAGATCTTTTAGGTTGTAATGGGAAAGGAGTATTGTGAATAAACAGCAAAAAAGTGAGTTAATAAAGACAGCAAAATTTGCCAGTCGTTTTGCCTATGCGCCGTATTCGAAGTTTCCGGTTGGAGCAGCACTATTAACCAAATCTAATAGAATTTTTGCTGGTTGTAATGTTGAAAATATCTCTTATGGACTAACAGTCTGTGCCGAAAGGGTAGCAATTTTTAAAGCGATTTCCGAAGGTGAAAAGATTTTTAAGGCAATAGCAATCTATACCAAGACTAAAGATTTTACTTTCCCTTGCGGGGCTTGCTTACAGGTCTTAACCGAAATTACTAAGGATTTAACCATAATTCTTGTCAACCGTAATGACAGAACCAAGACCTATCAACTATCCGAATTATTACCCCATCGCTTTTCTTGATTTTGATTGGCCTGAGGCAAAGCATACTAAGCCCAAAACTATCCATCGATACACCCTTAACTCTTGAACAATTTTGAACCTTTAACCAGTTTTCGACACATTGCCATTGACCCTTTGACTTCAGAATAAATTTAAGACCGGCAGCCATTTTTATCTATTTGATTTTTGAGGTCCGGTACACCAAAATCGGGTAGACAACTCTCTAATTCGCGGAGTGGAATAAGGAAGAGTGCTTAAGCGTGTTGGGGCAGTCATAACGATTTTTGACCTTATATTTTTTGGAGAGTAACTTTTGGATTGGCTGGCGGGAGGTAAATCGGCTTGACAAGGGTTGAATTTTAAAGTTAAATTAATTCGACGAAGTCGAATTTCTTAAGGAATCCTTTTTTCTTTCGGAATCGGCTTCGCCAAATACGAGGTAAATTTTGATTAAAGTTATTGAAGTAAAAACCAAAAGTCAATTAAAAACCTTTATTGATTTGCCGTGGCGAATCTACGCCAATGACCCAAATTGGGTTCCACCCTTAAAGGCGGAAGTGGCTAAACTGCTTGACCAAAAACACCATCCATTTTGGGAACATGCCAAGGGTACCCTATTTCTGGCTTACCAGAATAACGAAGTTGTTGGGCGAATCAGTGCTCAAATTGATGATAACTACAATAATCTCTGGGGTGAAAAACTTGGCTCTTTCGGTTTCTTTGAGTGTCAAAACAATCAGGAAATTGCCAATGCCTTATTTGATGCGGTAGCAAATTGGGTAAAAAGTAAAGGAATGACGGTTTTGCGTGGACCAATGAGTCCATCCTCCAATGATGAGTGGGGATTTTTGTTAGAAGGTTTTGACCGGCCACCAGTGATAATGATGCCGTATAATCCACCTTACTATCTCAAATTAGCTGAGAACTATGGTTTTAAAAAGGCAAAAGACCTTCTTGCCTTTATTAAATACGCTTCAACCCCGATGCCGGAGCGATTCCGAAATCTTGCCGAGAAACTTAAAAAGAATCCAAGAATTACAGTCCGACCGGTGAATATGAAAGATTTGAAATCCGAGATGGCGATAATTCGAGAACTTTATAATGAATCCTGGCAGAAAAATTGGGGTTTCTCACCGATGACCGATAATGAGATGAACTATTTAGCCAATAATCTTAAAAGTATTGCCCAACCCGAGATGGTCCTTTTTGCCTTTTACGACCAAAAGCCGGCTGGTTTATCAATAACCTTACCGGACTATAATCAAGTGTTAAAACACTTAAATGGCAAATTAGGTTTATTTGGTATCATTAAATTTTTATATTACCGAAAGCGAATAAAAGGGATTCGCTCGCTTATTTTTGGTTTCAAAGAAGAGTATCGGCGGCTTGGTCTGCCAGTATTACTTTTCTATGAGACCGAAAGTTTTGCTCGGCAGTATGGTTATGAATGGTGCGAACTATCCTGGAACTTAGAAGACAATCGGCTAATCAACGATTTTGACCGAGAATTAGGCGGCGAAGTTTATAAGCGTTACCGGGTCTTCGAAAAGCCGGTTTAGTCATTTTTGTTCCTCAGGGCGATTTCACTTAGAGCCAGGTAGATTCCGATACTGATCATTATCCCACCAATAATCTCTCTTAAAGTCGGTGGTTAGGCAAGAATTGCTGCTACTCCAATTCTTTAAGCGTAACAAATTTGTAATTCTCAGCTTTTAACTGCTTTAAGATAATCTTCAACGCTTCAATCGTATTTTCTCTCGAGACCCCATGATTCAAATTTAATCCGTCATGTAAGACGATTATTGAGCCGGGTTTTACTTGTGAGATTATGCTCCGGGCGATATCTTTTCCTTTCGACCGCTTATCATAATCGGTTGTCATATCATCCCAGGTAATTATCTTATAACCCATTTTGTGTATCGCCATAATCATCCAGGGCGTTCGAAAGCCGTGGGGCGGGCGAAATAACCTGGTATGGACACCAGTCGCATTATAGATAACTTCTTCTGCCTTGTTGATATCATTAATCAAAGCCTTCTCGCTTTTGAATGGCAGCAAAACATTATGTGAATAACTGTGATTGCCGAGATAATTTCCTCGCTTTACTATTTCCCGCGCAATTGCCGGATACATTTCGACATTTTTGCCAATCAAGAAAAATGTTCCTTTAACTCCGTTTTTATCCAAAATATCAAGAATCTGTTCAGTATATTTACCATTTGGTCCATCATCAAAGGTGAGGGCAACCTTTTTATCCCGACAATTCAGATTATAGATTACTCTGCCGAAAATTTCTGATTTCGGGGAAGCGAACCCGTATAAGAGTAAGCCAAATAGAATCAGGAAAGTTGTTACATATTTGAACATCGGAACGATTTTAAAAGTAAATGAAGCCAGCGGACGATTAAAAAAGCAAACCGAGAAATAATTGGCGAAATACATAAAACAAGTTCGGAAAATCCCTTGCTGTTTGAAGCGTCGGGCTGAAGTTAAGGTTTGCCAACGGTTGATAAAAACAACCTCTCCTTGCTTGGAGAGTCTTTTTGAGATGTCAACATCTTCACCGTAAAATCTTAACGCCTGGTTAAACCCACCTATTTGTTCAAGTGTTTCCTTTCTAACTACAAAGTTGCTACCCAGAATCACCTTGGGGAGGTTCAGCGCTTTAAGAATTTTGTAATAGAAAGGAAATAAAATTTTAAAGAAAAATTTTATCAAGGTATCGGTTTTCCAATTTCCGTCATAGAAAAAGTAAGGATTACTCACAGCAATTACCTTTTTGTGGGCTTCAAAGAATCGATAAATGGTTGATAGATAAGAAGCTGGTATAATCGTATCGGCATCAAGATAAACCAGTAATTCACCCCGGGCGGCTTTTCTGCCGGCTTCGCGGGCACGGGGCAGTCCAGGTACCTTTTCTTGAATTACTCGAGCGCCCAGATTTTCTGCAATCGCCGGCGTATCATCAGTGCTTCCGTTGTCCACGACGATAATTTCATAATTGGAAAAATCTTGCGATTTTATAGAATTGATGCAGGATGCGAGAAATTTCGCTTCGTTACGAGCCGGTATAATAACCGAGACTTTTATTTCTTTAGTCAACGGTTGATTTAACATTTTTCATAATTCTCTACGGATATCGTCGCCATTAAGTTTGGCGACACTTGATAAATTAGCTGAATCATTACTTCAATTAAACCTATCAGAATCTTGGAAGGTCTTGTCCCGATATTCGTGGAAATTCTTAATTTTACCATTTTTAATACTATAATCATCTAAGCCACCTTGTCAATAGTTTTATTGACTACCTGAGGCATATCACGCCACCCCGAGAGCCGCCGCAGCCAGATTTGACCCTAAGCAAAAAGACCAAGGAAAATTATTAATGCCGCATGCTCGGAAGGTAAAGAAGCTTGTGTCTTTATTCGACGCCGAAACTCCCCGTAAAACCGCTCAATGATATTGGTCCTGCGAAGACTTTTCCATTGACTCTCGGGATAACGAAAGGATGTTAGAAGCTCATTGCCCGCTTCTTTAAAACTTTTCACCACACCTTCGCACAAAAGCGTGTTTAGAAACATGGGCAAGGAGATTGTGCACTACACAATGTTAATTTTCGGCCAAGTAAGCTCAATAGCCATTGCCATCAATGATTATTAATTCGGGACGAGGCAACCCACGCAAGACCAAATCCTCGATGACTCCCTTAAAGGCTTGTGCCGATTCCGAACCACGTAAGCCTTTAAGAGAATCTTTTCGCCTTTTTCGTTTACTCCCACCGCTGCCAACACAAAAACCCGGCAGACCCTGCCGCAAGAGCGGATTTTGACCCCAAAAGCCATCTAAATAGAGATAGGCGACGAATTCGTTATTGAGTGGCACGGGCGCGCCAACTCTCAAAATATTCTTTTAGACGCAAAACCAGACGGCTGATACTACTCTTCGATAGGGGTGTTCCTTTCAAAAGTGGTCTTAGCGCTTGTTTAATCCGGCGGGTATTGGCACCACAAAGGTAGATTTCCAGAACAGCGAAGTTGATATCTGCCGGTGCTCAAAGCCATGACGATACCCCTGACGTTCCTCTGTCCTCGGATAAGGACCAGCGCCCAAAGTCGCCGCAAGTTCTTCGAGCACAATTCTTTCAATGAATGAGCGAACCTCTCGTCTAATCGCCTCAGTGAGAGGGTCTTCTTCGAAAATAATCGTTCCTTGACTAAGTTTCATACCTTTTCTCCTTTTAAACTTATTATACTCATTTAAATTTCCACGACAATAGGAACATTACCTCTTGGAATGGTGTCAAGTCTTGCGCACTTGTGTTAATACATTCCCTTTGATTACTGCAACCGAAATTCGGCATTGTTACTACGGTTTAAAGGTTTTTCTTATTGGTCTTACTTGAGACAGCCAGGTAGATTCCGATACTGATCATTATCCCACCAATAATCTCTCTTAAAGTCGGTGGTTGGGCAAGAATTAGCCAGGAAAGTATAGTGGTGCCTATTGGTTCGCCTAAAATTGTCATTGCTACCACTGGTGCGGTTAGATGACCTAAAGCCCAATTGAAACTGGTATGCCCGATTAGTTGCGGTCCCAATGCTAAGAGAATTATGAACCAATAGACTTGTGATGAATATACGGTCAAAGGCTTGCCGGATAGCAATAGACCAGTCAAAAGAAGTATTGCGGCAGTAGTATACATAATATAGATATAACCAATTAGCGAAATATGCGGACGGATTCGACGACCAACAATCATATAGCCAGCGGCACATAAAGCCCCAGCCAAAGCTAAGAGGTTGCCTTTGGTCATAACCAATGAATTCAGTGCCTGACTAGTGATTATAATTGAACCGATTGCCCCGAAGATTACAGCCAGACCAATCCGAAAGGTAATTCTTTCTTTTAGGATTATTGGCGAAAGAATTGCGACAAAGATTGGATTGGTAGTGACCAGCACTACTGAACTGGGTACTGAGGTATGGCTTAAGGATTCAATCCAAGAAAAGAAATGAAGCGCCAGAAATAGACCAGACAGAATAATTAAACTCCATTTAACTTGTTTTAGTTCAAGTCGAATCTTAGGGAATTTTGACCAGAAGAATGGGGTTAGGACTAATGATGCAATTGTTAAACGACCAGCGGCAATTACGATACTGGGTGCTTGGGTCAGTTTAATCAATATTGAGGCAAAAGAAAGGACGATTAAACCAAAGCCAAGGACTAAAATAATCTTCAATCGAGAAACCATAATCTGATTTTAAATTAATTATCCAAAAGTATTGGGCTTAAACATTTTGCTATAAAACATCCTTTCATATTAACATCATTCAGAAATTTTATCAATAGAAAAAACGAAATTATCAGCCGGAACCTTTTAATCCTACGGAGTTGCCAAATTAGAATCATAATTTAATTCAAGCTCTATTTTGCATAAGTCGTTGATTTTATTAAACAAAAGTAGTGGAGGGGCTAGCCCAGGGCTAGCCCCTGGCTATACTCCATACCGTATAGGAGGCGGTATCCGGGTTAGGTCTCAGGCTTGCCCCATAGGTAGCCTGGGTATTTGGTACAGGGAAAGTGCCGAAGGCAGATTCGGCGGTTGGTTCGGGAGGTGGCTGGAAATTGGGTTTGTATCTGGACGGGTATATTGGCGAGAAGAGCAGCTGGGAAGATAGCGGGCCAAAGCCTAAGGGGTTGTAGTAGCGCCTACCGGTCTTCCGAATAGTTGTCTTCTTTTTGGGCTTGGTCTTCCCATTTCGCTTTAAAATCTTCCAAACCGTGCCGTAGGAGATAGCAATACCCTTTCTTTTGAGCTCTCGGGCAATTCGCCGGATACGAAAATATCCACCACCACCTTTTCAACTTGAGCGCTTGTCTTTCTTGGGAATTTTTGGGGCGGCGGGATTTATTTTTTAGACCTTCTTCTCCTTCCTTTTCAAAACGTCTTAGTATTTTACGGGTGGTATTGCGAGAGACACCACAGATTCGGGCGGTTTCTGAGATATTGCCACAACAATTCTCAAAACAGGTGCCTACGACCTCCTGCTGTGTCAGAACTGGGTCTACTTTCAGGACTGTTTGATATTCAAAACTTACCATAAGTCCTTCATTTCTTTATTTAAGTTTATCATCTCTTTAAAATCGTAGGCAAGCCCCCTTATCCATAGTATTCTTTTTAGGTCTTTCCAATACTGGTAACGATGTCTGTTAACGCTTGCATTTTCTTGTTGACAAGTTTGGTTTTGTTATTATTATTCATACTTGGTACAACTATGGTCGGTGGACAGGTTATAGGTTCAAATCCTATCCTGTTAAAGAAAGGAGGTCGAGGTAAAAATACCAAGTTTCTATGCCACGAATTTAACTCAAAAGGAGGAGCAATGAAAAAGTTAATACCGTTACTCTTAATTCTTCTCATATCAACTGCTTTGGCAGTTGACATGAAAGGGAAGATTGGAATGGGAGTCGGTTGGAACAGCGGTATTCCAGGTGGTGGAGTATTTCCTAATACAGCGGTAACCAAACTTGGTTTGGGTGAGCGGATGATTTTAGAACCAGTATTCGGTTTTACCTTGATTTCTGAATCGTCCGGTGGCTCAAGTGAACAAACAACTCACTTTTTTCTAATGGCACTTTTTGATTATACTTTTTTATCTCATGAGAAAACCAACATCTACGGTAAGGCTGGTCTTAAATTTGGATTTTACAACCCGCCATTCGGAATCAGTACCAACGAATTCGGACTTCCGGTAGGAGTTGGATTGGAACACTTCGTGAGCGAACACTTTTCAATAGACTTAAATACTATTTCGGGTTTAACTTTTACTTCTTATGAAGGCGGAGGGTCTCGGACTATCATTTCTTTGAACAATCAGATTTTCGTCCTCGGATTAGTTTGGTACTATTAATATAAACCGGCGCCCCTGTTATAGGGGCGCCTTCTTTTATAGATGTTTCCATTTCATCTTTTATTATTCTTTCTTTTCATAAAAGGTAAGGTTTATGATTCCTTATCAAAATCTCCTATCCGTTCGGCTAATGTTTATATTGCTGACATTGAGAAAGGAACATCTACTGATAGTTCTGGGCATTTTGTAATTTTAGGATTACTACCAAGAAGTTATGAACTGACTTTTAGTCATATTGGCTACAATTCCAAATCGATAAAAGTAAATCTACAAAAAAAGAATCTTTCAGGATTGAAAATTTATTTATCACCAAGAACATTTAACTTAGAAAACGAAGTGATAGTATCCGCAAAAAGGATTCGAATAAGAGAGGAAGCAGTGACACCCGTTACCCCAGATTTACCAATTTTAATTAAATCTTCCCATTTCCTTCAACCCGATTTTATAAGGTCTTTATATTTGTTGCCGGGTGCTCATTCGGTGAATGAGTTTAACCAAGTTCCTTATATTGCAGGAGGTGGAGTAGAGCAAAATTTATTTATTTTAGATGGTATTGAACTCTACAATCCTTTTCATTTGAGCGGTGGCTACTCATTAATTGATGTTGACGTCTTGCGGAAAATAGATTTCTACCCCGGAGGGTTTCCAGCAAGATATGGAAGTAGAATTTCCTCGGTGATAGAAAGCGAAGTTGATGAAAGATCTGACAATCGGCGAGAGTTAGTTTTTGGACCAATTAATTCTCGCCTCCTATTTAGGCATAATCTAGAGCCGTTATCCATACTGTTTGCCGGTCATTTTAACTCATTTGAACATTATTCCAAACTTATTTCAAAAGTGAGTTTCCCTTATCAATTCTACAATACCTTAGTAAAATTTGGTTTTATATTTCCTCATTCTTGGTATTTTTCTCTAACCGGGATTTTAGGAAAAGACTTATATCGAGGTACCAATTTAATGGATACAACTAAACCCTATATTACTTTCGATTGGGAAAATAAAGGGATAATTTGCAATATATTTAAATACTGGAAAAATATTTCTTATACTCTGACTTTTGGTGGCAGCCATTTTGGCAGTGGTCGTTCTTCATTAAGAACAAATTTCTTAAGAATCAATAATAGCATCAACCGTTTATCGATTTCTAACAAGTTATCATATCGCCTGTTTAATAATTTTAGGTTATTAAGTGGTTTCGAATTATCGCAATCTTATTTCAATTACTTACTATTTTTAGATGCAATGCCTTACTATTATTCGGGTAAACCTTTGCAATTCTCTAATTATTTAGAGGCGGAATTAAAAACAGGAAAATTTCTAACAAATTTAGGATTGAGATTTGACCATTGGCGTGGTTCGGATTATTACGGTTTTATTACTTTGAACAGTCTGTCACAATATTATGAATATACTGATAGTTTGTACGAAATAATCAGACAAAACCCATCAAAACTTTTAATTTTGGATTCTTTAAGTTTTCCAAAAGTTAATATTGTCACAAAAACTGGCGGCGTTTCCTTTAATAGGCTATCCCCCCGTTGCGCTTTTAAATTTCTACTATCCAACAATTGGAGTATAACTTTAGCTGGTGGTAAATATTATCAATTTTTAACAATGTTTCAACCACGAATTGGACAAGTGATTCACTTCTATAATTGGCTGCCAATCTTTGAATCATTTGTTCCACAAGAAGCAAATCATCTTTTGTTAGAATTATTGGGTTTTATAAAAAGTGACGAAATAAGAGTATCGGCTTATTACAAGGATTTTCCTAATTTACTTTTATCCCGGGAAAAAATTGATTTGCTTGATGTCCAGAATAGCCTTTTCAAAACAGGGGAAGGTAATTCCTTGGGCGCTTCACTAAATTACCAACATAATGCAAAAAATTTTATTTCTGCTCTTAATTATTCCTTTGGCATTTCTAAAATTGTGTTAACAGAAGGAGAGATATGGGCAGATTGGGACTTGAGACATTCGTTATCTCTCTCTTTAAGTTTAACCTTTCGGAAAAACTGGGAACTTTCAATTAATCAAATTTTAAATTCCGGGTGTCCTTATACACCGATAATTGGCTATTTTAAAAACGAACATTTGTTTACAAGAGACGCATCAGAAAAAAAATTTGGTTACACGCCTCTCTATGGTTGGGAAAATTCTTCTCGCTTGCCCCCCTATTCTCGTTTAGATTTAACAATTAGAAAAAATTTTAGCAAGCATCTCTCCCTAGAATCAAAGTTTTTGAATTTATATAACCATAAAAATATTTTGTTATACGATTACGACTTCCGCTGCTCTCCGCCCAAAAGAGACGTTCTTTTTAGTCTCCCGTTTCTGTTTGTGCTCAATTGTAAACTTCTATTTTGAAAGATAAAAATGAGTAGAATCTTGGGTAAATGCTCCAAAAACTCCTTTTCCACCAACAATACTTGAAGTTTCATTTAATTCCCATTGATAGGTATTTTTATCTAAGGCAAACACTTTCAATAAATAAAGCCCCTCTTTCTCAAAAAAATCTTTATAAAAGAAAAGGTTTATAGTTGTATCTTTAGTGAAAAATGAAACTTGATTACCATCATCGAATGGTATAAAGTTTAACATATAAATAGCTGCGGTTTCACTTTTGCCCCAGGTTAAAGCAGCCTTTGTTGAATCCTGAATGAGTAATGTTTCTGGGTGATTACAAATAAAGAATTTAGCGGGGACAAAAGTTTGACCTTTTAAAGTATCGCCCCTTGAGTTAATAGCTAATAATTTATATTCAAAAAGAGGTATGAGCCAATCTAATGCATGATTATTGATATACTGTCCAATACTTTCCGAGCAAGGAAAGAAAACAATATTACCTAATTCACTTTCAATCTTTATTTGAAAAGAAAGAAGGTCTGCAGTATCATTAGAATCAAAATAATGAATAGGTTCAATTTTTATTTTTTGTTGACTTTTTCCTTCTTCAAGAAAACAAAAAACGGCAAATCTTGCTCGCACCGATTCTGGTTGATTTATCTTACAATTTGTAAATAAAAAATATGGCCCAACAATCAAAAATATGACTTTTTTTCTTACCATTTTCTTTCTCTAAAAGGCTAATAAAAAAAAGAAAAATTTCAATATTAAAATTAAGAGACAATTTATAAATTACTCCAAATCGGTGTAAACCTCACTGCTGGGTTAGTCTGGTATTACTAATATAAAACTTCCAAATCTTGCCTGCCCCAACCGGGCAGGCTTTTTTATTGACTTTTCTCGTTTTTTAAATATATTCAATAACAAGTGCAAAGTCATAATAAGACTAAGTCTCTAAAACAGGTGAAACTTGCCGCTTCAATCCTTAATTGTAATTTTTAAAGATTGGAAGTAGATTTGTTTTAATTCTTGTGAAGCACAAATTTAAGTGCCAACTTAATTAAACAAAGCCCGTCCCGGCGGCAAACCAAGGTTAATTTTATCTCTTTATCTTAATAACGAGAAATTTTGGGTCGCACGAATCGAGCAAAATTCGATGATGCGCTTGGGTCAGTTTAATCAATATTGAGGCAAAAGAAAGTACCGATAAACAAATGACTAATTTCTAAATCCAAATGCCCAATCAATGTCTAATTGCAAATTCCTAAATTAGTCATTAATAATTTAATCATTGATTCGACATTTGGCAATTAGTCATTAGAAATTTAAGTATTTTAATGATGAAATATCAAATATAAGACTTACCCACTAATCCTAAGGCACTATTCCCAAATCACTGCTTTTTACTCCCATTCAATTGTGCTGGGTGGTTTAGAGCTGATGTCATAGACAACGCGATTCACCCCTCTCACTTCATTAATAATCCGATTGGCAATCCTACCTAAAAGGCTATGGGGTAAATCTGCCCAGTCTGCGGTCATTGCATCCGAAGAATAAACCGCTCGAATGGCAATTACCGCCTCATAAGTTCTTTGGTCACCCATCACACCAACCGTCTTCACTGGCAATAACACCGCAAAAGCCTGCCAGAGTTTTCTCTCCCAATTGGCTTTTCGGATTTCATCTAATAGTATCGCATCCGCTTCTTTTAAGATTCTCAATCGTTCTTTAGTCACATCGCCAATGATTCTCACTGCCAGACCAGGACCAGGAAAGGGCTGACGCTTTAAAATATCATCCGGCAAACCTAATTCTTTACCCAAAACCCTAACTTCGTCTTTGAATAGTTCTTTTAATGGCTCAATCAGTTGAAATCGCATTCTTTTGGGTAGCCCACCGACATTATGATGGGTCTTGATTGTTGCTGAAGGTCCACCCCAAGGGGATTTACTCTCAATCACATCTGGATAGAGTGTGCCTTGGGCTAAAAATTTTATTCCACCGATTTTTTTTGCTTCGTTTTCAAAGATGCGGATAAACTCATTACCAATAATTCTCCTTTTTCGCTCCGGGTCAATAACACCTCTAAGTTTTGAAAGAAAGCGTCTTTCAGCATTAATATATCTCAAATTGAAAAGATTTTTGAACCTTTGAACAATCGCTTCGGGTTCACCTTTTCGTAACAAGCCGTTATTAACAAAAATAGCAATCAGTTGATTGCCAATTGCCCGGTGCAAAAGGGTGCAAAGAACGGTTGAATCAACCCCACCGGATAAGGCACAGATAACACGCTCGTCACCAACCCTATCTCTAATCTCTTCGGTCTTTTCTTGGATAAAAGAAGTCATTGTCCAGGTTGGTAAGCAGTTAGCAATCTTGAATAAAAAATTCGCAAGCATCGCTTTGCCTTTTGGGGTATGGGCAACTTCGGGATGAAACTGGACACCGTATATCTTTTTGGTTTTGTTAACAAAAGCCGCGCAAGGAATCCCTTCGCTTTTGGCTAAATTGATAAAGCCTTTTGGTAGCACCGCAACCGAATCGCCATGGCTCATCCAGACGGTCATCGATTCGGGAAGATTGGAAAAGATAGCATCTTTCTTATTTATCAAAAGCTTGCTCCGACCGTATTCTCGGGTTTTTGCATAACTCACTTTTCCGCCAAAGGCATCCGCGATGACTTGCATGCCATAACAAATCCCAAGGATTGGTATACCAAGTTCAAAGATTTTTTTATCTGGATATGGTCGGTCGGTTTGATTGACGCTGGCTGGTCCACCGGAAAGAATTAAGGCTTTGGGTGCAATCTTTTTGATTTCTTCGGCGGATAAAGAGAATGGCTTGATTTCGCAATAGACTTTCAATTCCCGAATTTTTCGAGCAATAAGCTGGGTGTACTGGGAACCGAAATCTAAGATGATTATTTTTTCCATAATAAAAATTTGAGGCTAAATGTCGGTTCGAAGCAATTAGTTGGTTACAATGCTTAAGAGTTTATTTGGTATGTAAATTATCCGCGTTACTGTTTTGCCTTGGGTATATTCAATAACCTTTTTGTCCTCAAATGCTAATTTTTTAATTGTCTCTTCGGTTGTGCCAACTGGGACCACTAACTTCGAGCGGAGTTTGCCGTTGATTTGAATTGGAATCGTCATCTCAGCAAAACTCGTTGCCTTCTCATCATAAGTTGGGAAAGGTTCAAGAAAGATAGTTTTTTCGTTACCAATTTGATGCCAGAGTTCTTCGGCTAAATGGGGAGCAAATGGAGCTAATAGTAACACGAAACGATTTAAGGCAAAAGCAAAAACTTGACTCTTTTTGTCATTGAAGGCATAGAGGTCATTTAAAAATTCCATCAATCCAGCAATCGCGGTATTGTATTGAAATGCCTCAGTATCAGTTATTACCTTTTTTATGGTCTGGTTCAATCGGATATAGAGCCTTCGTTCTGCTTCGGACAAATTTTGAATTTCGAATTCTGAATTCTGAATTATATTTTTGTTCTCTTCGTATAAGCGGTTGATGCGTTGGATAAAGCGCGTGACACCAGTGACCAGTTCGTCTGACCAGTCCATCTCTTTTTCTGGTGGCGTTGCAAAAAGCATTGTCAATCTTGCAACATCGGCACCATGTTCTTCAACAAACGGACCAACCCATACCCCATGCTTTTTCGAACTGGACATCACCGCGCCCTTATATTTGACCATCCCAATCATCCAAAGGTAATCGCAAGGTTCATCTACCGCAACCATTCCCATATCGTGTAGCACCTTGGTAAAGAATCGGAAGAAGATGAGATGACCACAGGCATGCTCAATTCCGCCAATATATTCATCAACCGGAAGCCACTGATTTACTTTTTTCGGGTCAAAGGGTAATTTATCATTCTTCGGGTCACAGTAACGGAAAAAATACCAAGAAGAATCAACAAAGGTGTCCATCGTATCCGGGTCACGCTTTGCCTTACCACCACAATTCGGACAAGTTGTATTAATGAACGATTCAACTCCTGCCAGAACCGACTTGCCTTTTGGTGTATAATCTTTCACATCTTTGGGTAGAAGCACCGGTAAATCCTTTTCCGGGACCGGCACAATCCCACACCTTTCACAATGAATCATTGGGATTGGTGTCCCCCAATAACGCTGGCGGGAGATTAACCAGTCTTTTAACCGGTAATTAACGGTTCTTCGACCAATCCCTTTTGCTACTAAGTAATCGGTGATTTTCTCAATTCCTTCTTGATTATTCAGTCCATTAAACTGACCCGAATTTACCATTATCCCTTCATCAACATAGGCAGCGGTCATTGTTTCGGGTCTTAAATTTTCACCTGGTGGATTAATTACGACTTTGATTGGGATATTGTATTTCTTAGCAAATTCAAAGTCGCGTTGGTCATGGGCTGGTACCGCCATAATCATTCCAGTGCCATAGGAGGCTAAAACGAAATCAGCAATATAGATTGGCACCCTTTCGCCATTTACTGGATTTATCGCATACCGACCAGTAAAGACCCCTTCCTTTTCGGTTCCGACCGCAATCCGTTCAATCTCAGGCCGTTTTAAAATTCGGGTGATAAATTCCGAAACTTCTTTTTCGTATTTGGTGCCTTGGGCAATCGTTTCAGCTAATGGCGCATCCGGGGCTAAAGCCATAAAAGTGACACCGTAGAGCGTGTCGGGTCGGGTGGTAAAGATTGGAAATTTTTGCCCATTATGCTCTAAGGTGAAGTCAACCTCAACCCCTTCACTCCGACCAATCCAATTGCGCTGCATCGTCTTGACATTCTCGGGCCAATGAGGAAGTTTGTCCAAACCGTCTAAAAGTCTTTGGGCATATTCGGTAATCTTGAAAAACCATTGGGTCAACTTCTTCTTTTCAACCGGAGCAGCACAAGCCGAACGGTAACAGTGCCCTTCTACCACTTGTTCGTTAGCAAGTACCGTTTGACATTTTGGACACCAGTTGACATAAGCCTCTTTCCGATAAGCCAAACCACGCTCATAAAATTTCAGGAATAACCACTGGTTCCAGCGATAATAGTCCGGCTCACAGGTTGTTACTTCAGCATCCCAGTCATAACCAATGCCCATCAACTTAAGGTTTCTTTTGGAAATTTCAATATTTTCCTTGGTCCATTTTTCAGGATGGATACCGTGGGCAATCGCAGCATTTTCGGCTGGTAAGCCAAACGCATCCCAGCCAAAGGGATGGAGCACATCATAGCCTTGCATCTTGCGATACCGGTTAATCACATCACCAATCACATAATTCTTGACATGCCCCATATGAAGGTCACCGGAAGGATAGGGATACATCACCAAGACATAATATTTTCGCTTTGGGTTTGGGTTAGTTTTAAAAATACCTTTTTCCTCCCAAAATTTTTGCCATTTCGCTTCGCGTTGTTTAAACGATGCTTGATTATTTGTCATTTCTTTCCAAACCTCCCTTTTCGCCGTTTCCGGATCGCATCGCCATTTAAATTTCCATTTCGAGATTTCTAATCAGAAAGCTTTCTAACAAGAAGTAAGGTTGGGGGTGACCCTTTTTTATCGCGCTATCCATTGTCGCCAATTCGACCAAGCAATGGTTGAGACTTTTTCTCGTCCAATTTTTCGCTTGGCTGATTAAGTTTTTTAACAATAGTGAGGTTGGACGCAAATTTAATTCTTTGGCAACCGTGGTTGGGTAACATTTCAACTCTTTGACTCTTAACAATTGAAACAGGGAATTACCGAGCCAGCCGACAATTTTTACCGGCTCTTCGCCCCAGGTTTCCAGATGCGACAAAATCTTCAAGGATTTGTTTAGTTTCTTTTCGGCGATAGCGGTTACTAATTCATTCAATTCGTAATCCCGCGATTGGGCGGCGAGCCTTCGAACCATCGCCTCGGTTATGCGGCGACCCGGACCAACCAGAATGGCAATTTTCTCTAATTCTTTATTTAAAATATCGGGTACGTCACCAGCAAGCTCGATCAATAAATCAATAGCGTCACTATCTACCACCACACCCTGCACCTGCGCCCATCTTCGCACCTGTTCTTTCAAATCACTTAAGAAAGGTTTGTAGAAATTATAAACCGCAATCTCGGTCTCACGGTGTTCAACCAAACTTTCGACAAAATTACTGAGTGACCTGTCCCATTCGGTAGCAACTACCGTCACACTAAATCCCCTTGGTTTACTCAATTTAGTGAGTAGTTCGCAGCGTTCGGCTTCCGGAATTTTTAGGATATCTTTGATTACTATTAATCTTTTCTGAGCTTGAAACGGTGGGGTAAAAACCTTGGCTAAAATTTCAGCTTGACCGATATCCCGGCAATGTAAAAGGTCAAAATCAAATGTCTCAAAACCTGGGGTTAAAAGCGCCTCTTTTAAAAGACCGACAATCTCATCAACAATAACATTATCGTTTGTAAAGATGATGTAAGTGGAAGCGATTTTATTAGAAGTTATTTCATTTTCTAATTGTTGTAAGACCAAAGCCGGTGCTTTGTTGGGCATTGGTTTACTGATTGCCGAATTAGACTGCTTTATCTTTTGCATCCTTAAGTATCATAATCGAGAAATAGCCGATTGTCAATCCGACTTGTTAAATTTATAGTGCTAATTAAGTATTGGATATTTTCTGATATTACTGACGAATGGGCTTTTTGCTCATTTTGAATCGCTAACCCACGCTACCGGTTTTTTAGTGGGTTAGGAAATCGATTTTCCCATCTTTGCGAGTGATTTGAATCTTTTCGGGCTTGGCCTCTAATAAAAACTTAGCCAAAGGATTTTCAATTGTCCTTTGAATCAAACGCTTTAATGGTCTTGCTCCAAAATCTGGGTCGTAACCCTCTAAGGCTAACATCTCTCTAACTTCATCATTAATTGTAAGTTCAATTCCTTGGGCTTGCAACTTATCCTTAAGTTTTTGCAACTCTTTATCCACAATCTGTCTTATCTCATCTCGACCCAAAGGATTAAAGACAACAATCTCATCAATGCGATTGATAAACTCAGGACGGAACTTTCGTTTTAACAGAGCTAATAAATCTTCCCGGTCAAATCTGCCCCTTTGTATCAATTCGGTACCCAGATTTGAGGTCATAATGATTATGGTATTCTTAAAATCAACGGTTCTACCCTGACCATCGGTCAACCGACCATCATCTAAAATCTGCAGCAAGATATTAAAGACATCGTTATGGGCTTTTTCAATTTCGTCTAAGAGAATCACCCGATAAGGTCTTCTTCTTATCGCTTCGGTCAACTGTCCACCTTCTTCATAGCCAACATAACCCGGTGGTGCACCAATCAACCGGGAGACCGTATGTTTCTCCATATATTCGGACATATCAATTCGCACCAGTGCCTGCTCGGAATCGAAAAGCAATTCGGCTAAGGTCTTTGCCAATTCGGTCTTACCAACCCCGGTTGGACCCAAGAAGATGAAACTGCCAATCGGTCGTTTTGGGTCAGAGAGTCCAGCCCTTGACCGCCGAATCGCATCCGCCACCTTTGCTACTGCCTCATCTTGGTCAACTAAACGTTGGTGAATATATTCTTCAAGACGCTTCAACTTCTGTTTCTCTGACTCCATCAGATTCTTGACTGGTATTCCGGTCCATTTACTCACCACTTCAGCAATATCCTCTTCGGTCACCTGTTCGCGTAAAAGTCGGGTCTCTTTTTTCAGTTCCTTTTCTTTTTCGGCTAATTCTTTCTTTAACTTGGCTAAAGTTCCATATTTAAGTTCGGCAGCGCGGTTCAAATCATAAGCCCGCTCCGCCCGTTCAATCTCAAGATTGGTCGTTTCAATTGCCTGTTTCAGTTTTTTGGTTTCTTCCAATAGTTTCTTTTCCGCTTGCCATTGGGCAGCGAGCCGGGTTTGTTCTTCCTTCAGATTGGCAATCTCTTTTTCAATCTCGGCTAATCTTTCCTTTGATGCCGGGTCTTCTTCTTTTTTCAGTGATAGTTTTTCCATCTCCAGTTGCATTAAGTTGCGGTCAATCGCATCCAGTTCAATTGGCTTGGATGTAATCTCCATCTTCAATTTTGCCGCTGCTTCGTCAACCAAATCAATCGCCTTATCCGGCAAGAATCGTTCGCTGATGTAACGATTCGACATCACTGCTGCCGCAACTAAAGCCGAATCCGAAATTCGAACCCCATGGTGTAACTCGTAACGTTCCTTTAAACCTCTTAAGATTGAAATAGTATCTTCAACCGATGGCTGGTCAATATAGACTGGTTGAAACCTTCGCTCTAACGCTGCATCCTTTTCGATATGCTTACGGTATTCATCCAAGGTTGTGGCACCGATGCAACGCAATTCGCCCCTTGCCAAAAGTGGTTTTAATAGATTGCCAGCATCAATTGCCCCTTCAGCTGCCCCGGCTCCTACTACGGTATGTAACTCATCAATGAACAAGATAATTTGACCTTCCGAACTGGTCACTTCTTTTAATACTGCCTTAAGCCGATTCTCAAATTCACCGCGGTACTTGGCACCAGCAATTAAGGCACCCATATCCAAAGCAATAATTTTACGGTCTTTCAAACTCTCTGGCACATCACCACGGATAATGCGTTGTGCCAGACCTTCGACAATTGCGGTCTTACCCACACCAGCCTCACCAATTAGCACTGGATTATTCTTAGTTCGTCGAGACAAAACTTGGATTACGCGCCGAATTTCATCGTCCCGACCGATTACCGGGTCGAGTTTACCAGCCTTGGCTAACTCGGTTAGGTCACGACCAAAACGTTCCAATGCCTGATAGGTGGCTTCGGCTTCTGGTGTTTCAATCCTTTGGCTACCCCGAATCTTCTGCATTGCCTGATAAATCTTCTCTTTAGTCAAATCGAATTTTCTTAGAATATCTTTACCAACTGAATCTTCACTAATTGCCAAAAAGAGATGCTCGGTGCCGATATATTTATCTTTTAACCGATTCGCCTCATCGCTGGCTCGGTCAAAAAGATTTTGAGTCTGTCGGGCTAAATAGACTTGACTACTATCGCTCGGATAAACTGAAGGTATGTCCTTTAATGCCTGAACAACTGCCTCTTGAATTGCTTCGGGTTTAATTGCCAATTTCCGTAGGATCTGCGGGACAACACCATCGGTCTGAGCCAAAAGACCATAAAAGATATGTTCGGGTCTTAACTCCTGATGATGGAAACGACGCAAGGCTTCTTGTGCCAAGGCGATTGCTTCTTGTGCCTTTTCGGTAAATCGGTCTAATAACATACAAACTCCTTTCAATTATTATTAGACTCTTTTAAGTATAGGTTAGGTTCGCCCGCCACATTTTATGGAAATTGGTTTATTAGAAATTTAAACTAAGTCGGACTACTTAATTTTACCGAGTATCAATTTTTGAAGAGAAACGATAGTGGAAGGGATGCCAAATACTCTAAAAGCCTAAATACTCGTTAAGCATCGGGACAGGGTTTTGTGTCAGAGCAAAGGTTAGTTATAACTAACCTTTAAATTGACCGATTTTTTCGTCTATCATTTCAATTTCCAATCGGTTAGGTTGATGTTTGGTTTAGAGGGGGGTATGGCGGGGTAGCAGTATTGGGAATAGCTTAGGGGGTAGGCTTCTGCATAGGCACTTAGGCTTTTTCTTCATCAAACTTATTGGCAAGCGGGTAATCAGGCACCGAAACAGACTGGTATGCAGGCACTGAAGCAGGTAGGCAAGCAGGTTTTTAACCAAGTTTGGGAATGAGTTCGGTGGCAAGTTGGAAGGCAAATTGGTAGGTTATTCGGCAGACTACCTCGTAAGCTATCTCCGATACTGACTCATTATTTCCCCTAATCACTGATTTGGTATTGTCAAAATCAACCACAGAGAACACAGATAATTCTTTTTAAGCTCAAGAACTTACCCGAATCGGGCTCCCCATCTGTGTTCCTTGAATTTCAGGCGTTTTAGACCTTCCTTCAATCCGCATTTGATGGATTATGTTCCTTAAAGCGAATCTCTTACGAGCTACGCGCAGCGTCCACCGAACGAAAAGGGGAAAAACCACGAATGAACACAAATAAACACGAAAAAGATGAAGAAGCATATTGAGAAGAATCTCACTGCGTGAGGTGAACACA
>JBDRUX010000040.1:0-20357 GCA_039801565.1 Caldifarciminota bacterium | reverse complement strand
ACCACCGATGCGTCTAATTTGAATATTATCAATTGTTTCAAATTCTTTAGCGTTCGGAAATTTGACGCAGAGCAGGTGAACCGTATTACCCATAGCGGCGATGCGTTTAAATATTTCTTGAAAATAGACTTCGGCACCACCAGCTAAAGGATTCTTAATATCCCGCCAGTTGATAACTAATATTTTCATAAGACCTTATGATATAGCAAATTTCCTTTCGGTCAAGATGCTAAAGCGAATCAATAAAATTCTTAAGAATTCGGCTTTGCTCCTGCTTCGCGTTATCTGAAAGTAGTTAAAATTATTGACGAACCGCATTGGTTTCTTTAAAATGTCGAAGAGAAAGGAGAAGGCGATGATCAAAAGGTCGGATATTGAAAATGCGCTCAAGAAGGCAGGAGTTGAAGTTATGGACGAAACTCCGGGCAAACGGGGTGGCTGGAGTTTTACGATTGCTGGTCTCCATAGTGGCTATTATCCTGGTGAAATTGAAGCGGTGATTGCTGGTCTTAAATGCGCCGAAGAACTGGAAAGACTCTGTCAGCACTTCAATAATCAACCGTAAAAAGAAACCAAAATTAGTTGATTATGATATTTTTATATAATAGATAATTATAATAGATAATAATATTCAGCAAGATAGAATCTATTTAAAGTGAACAGTCAAAATGTCACTTTTTTCTCTTAAAACAAATAGACCGAAAAGTTTTTGGTCGGGAACTGAAAAGGGTATTTTCTCCCCGCCGATATCTTGACTTAAGATGGATATGCATTAAAATCATTTAAAATGCGAAAGGCTTTAGCTAAAGAAATAAGTCTTTATTTTAATGAGATTTATAATATATTTACTAGCCGTAGTTTTTCTGAAGGTAGTTTTTATCCTGCCCTAAAAGATTTATTTGAAAAATATGCCTCTTTAGCCGAAAACCTTGCTGGTGTTATTGTCTTACCTAAAAAGACTGAAGCCGGAATACCCGATTTCTTAATTCGCCGCAATGGTGAGATTATTGGTTATATTGAAGCCAAAACACCTGATACCAATCTTGATTCAATCGAAGATTCCGAACAATTAAAAAGGTATAAGGAATCTTTCCCTAATCTAATTCTAACCAATTTCTTAGAATTTCGGCTCTATCGTCATAACAATCTCATATCAAAAGTTACAATTGGTCGGCAGTTCACCTTAAAGGATTTACGTTGTCCGCCAACACCAGAAAATATTGGTGCCTTTGAAGAACTCTTGGGGAATTTCTTTGATTTCTCAATACCCGAGATAAAGACCTCTGCTCAACTTTCGCTTGAATTGGCAAGACGCACAAGATTTCTCGAATATATTTTACTTGATGAGTTACAAAAAGGTAACGAAGAGATAATCCGATTCTACAGTGCCTTTCGAGAAGAATTAATCGAAACCTTAACCAAAGGGCATTTTGCCGACCTTTATGCCCAGACCATAACTTATGGTCTATTCTCGGCAAGGATGGGAACACCAAATGGTTTTGCCAAAGAAACCGCCTGGAAATCAATTCCGGAAAGTTTGCCCTTATTAAGAGAAATTTTCTACTCTTTTACCGGACCCAATTTCCCGGAAAGTTTATCCTGGGTGGTTGATGATATTAGTCAGGTTTTAGAAAAAGCCGATATAAAATCAATTCTTAATGAGTTCAAGGTTACAAGATGGGAAGAAGACCCGGTAATCCATTTCTACGAAACTTTTCTTGCTACCTATAATCCTGAAGAAAGGCAAAGGCTTGGCGTCTATTATACGCCTTTGCCGGTCGTCTCTTATATTGTTCGGTCAATTCATAAACTGCTGAAAGAAAAGTTTAATAAAGAAGAAGGCTTGGCAACCAGGGATATAACCCTTTTAGACCCTGCTGCCGGCACTTTAACTTTTGTGGTTCAAGCGATAAAACAGGTCGAAAACGAACTAAAGGAAAAACGTAAAGAAGGATTACTAAAATCTTATATTGAAGAACATATCCTTCAGAACTTTTATGCCTTTGAAATCTTGGTTGCACCCTATACTATCGGACATTTCAAAGTCTCAATGATTTTGGAAGAGATGGGCTACAAATTATCCAAAGATAAGCGATTTCAATTCTATCTAACCAATACCTTAGAGATGAAAGAGCCAAAACAATTATCAGTGCTTACTAATCTCACCAAAGAAGGGCAGGAGGCAAAGCGGATAAAAGAAAAGATTCCGATTTTAGTAGTACTTGGCAATCCGCCCTATTCGGTTAGTTCCGAGAATAAATCGGTATTTATTGAACAGTTAATGAATGATTATAAAGAAGCGGTGCGGGATGAAAGGAATATTCAACC
This sequence comes from Caldifarciminota bacterium, assembly GCA_039801565.1. Taxonomy (GTDB): domain Bacteria; phylum Hydrothermota; class Tepidihabitantia; order Tepidihabitantales; family JAOUPE01; genus JBDRUX01. The sequence continues at coordinate 18,029 of JBDRUX010000040.1, read as the reverse complement.
CCTTTCCGATGATTATATAAAATTTATTCGTTTTGCCCATTGGAAAATCACCCAAGCTGGAAAAGGAATTGTCGGGATTATTACTAATAATGCTTATCTTTCTGGAATAATTCATCGGGGAATGCGCCAAAAACTATTAGAGACATTTGACGAGATTTATATTTTAAATCTTCACGGTTCTTCAAGAATTGGCGAAAAGACACCAGACGGCGGAAAAGACGAAAATGTCTTTGATATTCAGCAAGGTGTTGCCATAGCCTTATATGTGAAATTTGAAAAACCGCTTAAAGACAAAAAAGTATTTTATCAAGATGTTTGGGGGTTAAGAGAAGAAAAGTATCAATACCTTTTCAAAAACGATGTCAAACTAACCAAATGGCAAAAACTCGAACCGATTGTCCCTTATTACTTCTTTGTTCCTAAAGATTTTGCCCTTCAAGAAGAGTATAATAAGTTCTGGAAAATAACCGAAGTATTTAAGGAGTGGTCATTCGGCGTAACGACTTCACGAGACCACTTTGTAATAGGATTTAAAAAGGAAGAAATTGTCCAAAGACTACGAGTCTTCGCTGGAAATTTATCCGATGATTTGCTTAGCCAAAATTTGAATCTTAAAGATACCGCAACTTGGAATTTACATGAAGCAAGGCAAAAGACGAAAGGTTTAAAACTCGAAGATAAAATTTATCCCTATGCTTACCGACCCTTTGACGAAAGATTTATTTGTTACGAACCGATTTTAATTGAACGAGACAGGCGAAATCTTATGAGGCACCTATTGCAAAATAATATTGCCTTATGCACCAATAAGATATTAGCAAAAGTACCATTTAGACACGCTTTTGTTTCTCGAAGTGTAGGTGATAACACATATGTTTCGAATATAACAAAGGAACGTACCTATTTCTTTCCCCTCTTCCTCTATCCCGATGAATTGTTTGATAAAAAAGAAGACAAGGCAAAATTCATACCCAATTTCACCGATGAATTTCTGAACGCCGTAAAAGAATCCATCGGTAAAAAATTCACTCCCGAAGAGATTTTTTATTATATTTATGCTATTCTTTATTCTCCAACCTATCGTAAAAGATATGAAGAGTTTTTGAAGATAGATTTTCCAAGAATTCCTTTGCCAAAAGATTATAATTCATTTAAAGAATTTAGTAAGATTGGAAAAGAATTAGTTGATTTGCATCTTTTAAGACATAAATCTTTAGAAAAGACCGATGTCGGTTTTCCGAAAAGCGGTTCTAATAAGGTAGAAAAAGTAAGATATGATGAAGAAAATAAGCGAGTCTTCATCAATAAAGAACAATATTTTGAAGGTGTTTCAGGAGAAGTTTGGGAATATAAAATTGGTGCTTATCAAGTTATGGAGAAATATTTAAAAGACCGAAAAGACCGCAAACTATCTTTAGATGAAATCAACCACTACCTCAAGATCGCCAAAGCAATAAAATTAACAATAGAGCTACAGAAGAAGTTAGATAAATTATATGCCGACAATCTCTGAAAAAGTTCAGGATATAATAAATTTCATTACTGATAAATATCCAGGGCTATATGAAGAATCTGCAGCGGGGGAACTTAGATCGACTATAGAATTCATTCTTCAACAAGGGGGTAAAATTAAGAAAAGGGAAAAATCAGATACTCACTTTTTGGGCGATTTAGGTGAAGAGTTTGGAAAATGTCTTTTTTCGGAAATGATAGTGAAGACTCCGCCTGAGAAGTCTGATTTTGATGCAATAATAAATGGAAAAAGATTTACGGTTGAAGTTAAGACTTTAAGCGATTTATTTAATTCGCTGATGGTAATAATGTATGAAATACTAAATGAACAAAAAGATGATAAAGAACTATGCGATAAAATTCAATATCTCCTAAAAAATTGTGATCTTTTTATGACTCCTCTTGACATTCATCGCAAGAAAGATAAAGAAAATTTTAAAGCAAAATTAAGGAAAATTTTGAAGGATAACCTTATTAACTTTAACCAACGGCAAATATTTTCTATCAAATGTAACAAAGTAAATTATGAAATAACAATTAAGATAAACGATATTTTTTCTGTAGTTTGCGGACGTCCACCCAATAAAACCAACCAATTGGCTGCCTTGTTCAAAAAAAGAGATTCCTAAATCAAATATTAAAGACGGATATTTTATTAATTATCCTTTTGAATAGAATTAGTTTTGACGAAATCAAAGAATTTATTTACAGACCCCTATGTTTATGCTTAAAGTCAATTGAAGAATATCGTGAACTTGTTAAGAATAAACAAGAGGTAAAAATACCAAATATAACCCAATATGAAAATATTCTATGGCTACAACCAGCTCTTCAAAAACTAAAATGTATCATTTTCATTTATCCATCTTCAAAGACCGCATGGTTTTATCCTTCTATTAAGTGCTTTGAAAACTTTAATGCACCTGAATATCTTTTCTTAACAAGAAAATTTAATGCTAAAGGAATAAAATCTCATTTCGCCTATCTAAATATTACCACAACTTCAATTGAGTAAGAACTGTACTAGTCAATGAGACACTTAGGTGTCAGCCATCGAATCGACCTCTGAAAAGATAGTTGTCTAAAGGATAGCCGAATCGAGCCTTCTCTGGTATCAGGATTCTGGTGGTTAGTGGCTTGTGTCCGCTTAAGGCATTTAATATTAAAAGCTAACAAAAAATTGCCCTGCCAACCGGTGATTTGAAAATTTTATTATAGGTGCCAGCCTACGGGCTCGTTCCCCGGGTTGCCTACGGAGTAGCCCCCTAACCAGCTCCCCAGGTTGCTTCCCCAGTTGCCTACCGAGTCGCTTCCGAAGTTGCCTCCTAACCCACTCCCCAACCTGCCTACTAACCAGCCCCCGAAGTAGCTTCTGAGGCTACTCCCGAAGCAACCTACGGGGCAGCTTAGGGGGTAGCCTACGGGGTCACCCCCTAAGCGATACCCCCTCCCTAATGGAAAATTAGCGTAACCGACGGAAGACCAAGAAGATAGACGAAAAAATTGGTCAATTTTGGGTTGAAATATATTTCAACTTTTTCTAACGCAAAACTTGTCTGGGCAATAGGTGAGGCGATTTTATTGAAAAGTTTACTTTAAGATTACTGTCTTTTTCTTTAATACTTTATCATCAATTTTGAGAGTATAAAAATAGACCCCAGGGTTCACCTTTTTACCCTGACGGTCTTCGCCACACCACTCAAGCATATATTCACCTGGTTCTTTTGGTTCGTTGATTAAGTTTTTAATCAATCTGCCAGTTGCATCATAAATGCTTAAATTAACCTTAGACTCCTTTGGTAAAAAGAATTTAATAATCGTTTGAGTCTTAAACGGATTGGGGTAATTTTGATAAAGGATAGGAGATTTTGGACTTAATTGATGATTGGTCACATAAAGGGCTTGTTTAATTCCCATCAGAGTATATTGCCAAAACTCTAAGGTATTATTTCCTTTTAGCGCATATATCGAATTACTGGCAGTGCAAAGAGCGCCACCACCCTTCACTTTCTTATTGCTTGGCCCTTTGGGAATGGTATCCGGCAAAATCCAAGTGTCCAAGGCAACCGAATATGACCAGAATTCTTGAGTATTGCCACCTTTGAAGGCATAAATTATTCCTGACGAGTGAAAGGTAATTGAGCCGCCATCTTTAACCTTCTTTTTACCCAAAGCGGTTTGAATTGGCATTGGTTGCTTTGTTTGCCAGGAATCACCGGTAATGTAATAGGCATAAAATTCGTTGTATTTTGCTTTCAAAAGATAGATGGTATTTTCACCATCATAGGTAAGGCAACTGCCTTTATCATAACCTTTTTGCGAAAGTCCCAGCGGCGCCTCTTTTCGTTTTAACCAGGTATCGCCTTGAACATAATAGGCATAGAATTCCCTTGTCTTATTCCCTTTTAGACAAAAGACCAAACTGGAATCACCTTTTTGGGCATAAACCAATCCGGCACCACCTTTTATCTTTTTACCTGAGCCTAAAGGCAAATCCCGTTTTGGTAGCCAAGAATTGTTTTTTATATCATAAGCCCAGAACTCCAAGGTATTACCACCTTTTATAGCATAAATAATACCGGTTGAATCGTAGCACAATGACCCACCTTCTTTCACCCTTTTTTTATTTACTCCATCGGGTATCCAACAGCAAGGAGACCAAGTATTTTGTTTAATACTATAGCGATAGAATTCTAAGGTATTATTTCCCTTCAAGGCATAGATTGCGCTGTCAGCAAAGACTAAACAACCGCCGGCCTTCACCTTTTTATTTTTTGGTCCAATTGGCAAATCCGTTTTCTTCTGCCAACCGGAGATTGAAGGTGGTTTTTTGAGTTCGCCGCGAAAGACGCCATTACCACTTGTGCCAAGCCAGATAATATTGGGATTATGCGGGTCAAAAGTTAAAAAGTAGGTTCGCCAACAACTCAAACCATTATTCGCTTGTTGCCAAGTCGCACCACCATTGGTGCTAATGAAGATGCCTTTACCGGTACTTGAATCATGATAGGCATAATTGGTCATACCAAGGACGATTAAATTGGAATCAAATGGGCTAACCTGAAAGGTGCGAATCTGTTCTTGATAACTCCGTGTTTCAAAGATTGGACTTGTCTCCCAGGTTGTGCCACCATCAGTTGAACGATAGACATTGTTAATAGTAATTAAGTTTGCGTCCCACCTTCTGGTCCAGAGGTAAAGTTTATTAGAATTCAAAGGGTCAATAGCAATTCCACGCGGCTCTAAGCCATTTGCCGGAAGATTGAGCGGAAACCATAAATTACCACCATTGGTCGTCTTATAAACTTTGCCTCGTTGATAAATACAAAGATAAAGAGTTAAGGGGTTCTGTTTGTCCATAACCATTATTTGGGGATTAGCCTGAACAAAAGAGTCGCTACCCTGGGTTATTGCCAAGCCGTTATTTTTTAAAACCCAGGTCATACCGCCATCAGTTGTTTTATAGACCCCATACCGGTTAATCCAGGCGTAAATAATCCTTGGGTTAGTTAGGTCAATGAGAATCGGACCTATCGCGCCTATTGGTAAGCCACTGCTTAGTAAAGTCCAGTTTTCACCAGCATCAGTCGAACGCCAAATCAGTCCCGAATCAATATGCCACGGACCAGTTCCAGCATAAAGGATATTAGACGATTCAGGATGGATGGCAATAAAAAAGTTAGTATTGCCGTATCGCTGCAGGGTGTCATGAATCCATTTAAAAGAATAGCCCCGGTCAGTGCTTTTCCAAGTTCCACCGTCAGCCAGCCCAACATAAATCCGATTGGAATCAATTGGGTCAACAGCAATATGCCGGATACAGGTGACCTCAAGTCCTCGGCTTTTCCAGTTATCATCCGGACCGATTGATTCAGTATAGCATTGCTGCCAATTAAGACCAGCGTTGGTGGTTCGACAAACCGCCTCGGCTGAGGTATAAAAGAGCATTGCGGTATCAGCTTGGTTCATCGTCAAACCGTAAGGCTGTGGCGTACCGTAAAATCGCACCCAGCCCCTTTCTACATTGAGACTGGTCGTAATCCTTGACCAGGTTTGGCCTTGGTTTGTAGTCTTGTAAACACCGCCTGCGCCGTAATAAACTGCACCAGTATAAAGCACAGTTGGATTGATTACGATATCAATGTATTTAGAACGGTGCAAACCAGTTGTGCAAGGCGACCAAAGTTCACCGCCGTTGCTGGTTTGCCAAACTCCGCCGCGCCAAGTCGGAATAGTGTCCGACCAAATGGTGAGAAATAATTGCGAAGGATTGGCAGGATTGATAGCAATACCTCTGGGAAAAGTACTATCGTTAAATGTTGGTAATCCGTTATTTTTTAATGTCCAGGTCTCGCCACCATCCGTGCTTTTATAGACGCCAAGATGAGCGACTGCGTATAAAGTATTAGAATTGGTTGGATGAATTACTATTGAATAGAGGAGAGCTGTGGTATCAATCCCGGTATTGCGAATCATCCGCCAAGATTCACCAGCATCGGTACTTTTGAAGATTGCGCCTTTGGTTGGAACCGGTTGCCAGCGACTGATATCGGTATGACCAATTCGGGGCATACCAATTCCAGCATAGACGATTGCTGGATTTTGTTGGTCAATTGCCAAAGCCCCAATCGGCGCGGTATAATTATAGAGACTTGGATTAGGGAAACCATTTCTTTTCATCTGCCAAGTCTCACCATAATCGGTGCTTTTGTGAACACCGCCCCAAGTGCCAAGATAAATAACTCCAGAATTTCTTGGGTCAATCGCAATCTTTTCAACATAATAATCGGTGAGACCATTATTAACGATGCGCCAGGATTGCCCATAATCGGTACTTTTATAAACCCCACCAACATCTGAACCGACAAAGACGGTGCCGGGATTTAAGGTATCAACCGCTACGGTCGTAAACCAACCACAGCCACCCGGACCTACAGAATGCCAGACGAGGTCGGTTTGCCCCAAAACCCAAGAAAAATTTACGAAAAAGGAAATAAGAGCTAAAACCATTAAATGGGAGTTAAGTGCATTCATATCCTCTCTATTAAATGATATTAAAAAACCGACACAATGTCAAGGACACTCTTGACAAAATTGAAGTTCAATCTTTTAAGAGAATAGTTAAGAGATAAATTCCAAAGCTATAAAGCATAATAAAGTAAAACCATTCCTTTGGTCTGCGGCTGAAAATGGTGTAGATGATAGTGAGAACCGAACAAATAATAGCACCAATCAGCACTTTGGGAATGAAGATTATATAGCATAAAAAGGAAACACCAATCAGAATTGCAATTGGTGATCTTCCGACAATGGAGTCTTTATAAAGCAAATTAGGTATGGTTATGACACCGATGCTTCGGTCACTTTTTGCATCCTGGATATCTTTGGCGATAAAACCAAAAGTGATACCAAGGATGGTTGGGATTAAAATTGTTTTGGGGATTGCATTTAAGGCATAATTACCATAAGTTAGCGAATAACCCATCGCCATTGCCAAGATTGCCGCAACTGCCAAAATGAAGGTAGAAACAATTGGAATTCGTTTTAACCTGACTGGTGGCACTGAATAGATTACACTCAATAGCAGATAAGTAATCATTAGCAAAAAGCAGGAGTAATTGATTATCAGAGCAAAAGTTAAGGACAGGAAAATTAAACATAATCCCCAGATTAAATAATAATTTCGGTTCAAGCCTTGCACCAATGGGTTCCGTTTTCGAGTTAAGCGGTCGGCTTCGATATCAAAAAAATCATTAATAACCTGAGCCGATTGAAAACCAATCGCCAAACTCAATAATAGTAAAATGATTCCAATAATATTGAAGAGATTGGCTTTCGGGGTTAATCCGCCTAAGGCGGATTGCTGGTGCATTCCAAGAATGAAGCCGAAAAGACCGAGTCCACTATAAAATGCCATCCGTTCATAGCGAAAAGACCAAATTACGCTACGAAAATTAGCTTTGTCTGAGCGATAGTAATAGACAAAAAATGAAAATAGAAATATTAGCGCAAAGATTGCTGAAAACTTTTGTTGGTCAAAGAAAAGAATCCCGCCAGTCAAGTAAATAGTCTCCGGCTTATCAAGGGCAATCAGTGTCGGCAAGGCGCCAAAGAGAAGAATTAGAGCAAATGAAATTATCAAAAGAGAAAAAGCAATAATCACTTTTTTTCTTTTCAGATAAGCATAAAGCGAAATCAGTAAAACAATTATAACGATAATTATCCTCTGACCGGATGAAACACCAATATCAGTTAGTGATTTTGTTGGATTAAGGAAATGAACCAAGAATGGTTTTAACCGTAACGGATAGGTGATTGAATAGCCGTTACCAACCAACCAATCAATGATTGGCACAAAAATTATTAAACTTAAACCAACACCGGCAACCGGTGTCACTTTTCTGATAGCTTCTTTGGTTAGAAGAGAAATGGCAATTACTAAAACAAAAAATAGACTCAAATAAAAAAGCGGGAAATGAATGAAATATTGGAGAAATGATTGATAAGAAAAATCGGCATAGCCGATTTTATGATTAGATTCTAATATACCTTCGAAGAAGACTCTTAAAAAAATAAAAGTGAAGGCAGTAAGAAACGAAAAATGTAAAGGGATAGACTCTAAATAAACAATAAACTTTTTCAGATTTTTAATTCAATTAACTATCAAAACCTTTTCGGTCAGTCTTTTGTTTTCGGCCTCTAAGACAATAAAATAGTTGCCGGCGGTAACTTTTCTGCCTTGGTTATCGGTCTTGTCCCAATTGATAGAGAATTCGCCAAAGCCCCAAGTCTTTAGTAAATTTCTGACTATTCTTCCTTGATTGTCATAGACCTTCACTTCTGCTTTATTCAGACCAAAGGTTGATAGTTTTATTTCGATATTTTTTGCGGCAATTGTCGGGGCAATGCTCAGATTAGGTTTTAACAGCTGAACAATTTTAGTCTCTTTGATTGATGTTACGGGTGAAATCTTAAACGGGGCTCGGGTAATAGCAATGCTGATTGCTGTGTCACGATTATAATTGCTCATTGCCGTATAGCGGATATAACAACTTTCCGAAGAAATTCCTTCGGGAATGCGCCACTGATAGCGACCATTATTGGGTGTGCTTGGAGTAATCATCAGCCAGGGACCATTTGCCCCGGTTGTTGAATATTCAAGTTTCATAGTCGCATTTCTGCCCGGTGGCACGCCACAAGTCCAGTCAATAAAAAGAACCGAGCCGGCTTCAAATTGCTCTCTTCCCCGCGGAAACATTGGAAAAACAAATAAACTCTCCGGAACCGAAGTCTCTTTGTAGAATCTTAAGTGGTTAATGGGATTCCAGCCACCACCTTCTTCGCTCACTAAGGCAATATCTGGATAACCGTTATGGTCAGCATCGCCACCAACCCGAAATGCCTCGGCATTGCCCGGGCTTGGCGTATAAAAAGTGGCATCTTGGGTCCAGTTACCAGCACCGTTGCCCAGCCATAAAGTAATCGTGCTGTCACCGAATGCTATCACATCCATAAAACCATCAATATTCATATCATATAACTGAGTTAAATAATAAGGACCGGTGGTTGGCAAATTGCCTGAGAAATTAGCCCAGGTATTATTTCCCTGCCAGGTCCAAACTTCAATCCCGCCATTAGAATTAGTAAAAGCAAAATCCATATCACCATCATTGTCAACATCGCCTAAGGAAGTTCCGGTTCTTCCCATAGTTCCAGCTGGCGGTAGGTTACCATCAGCCAAGACAAAATTGCCTTGCCCATCACCGAGATAGATACTACCGTATTGATGGGCAGCACAGAAATCGGCATTGCCATCTGCATTCACATCACCAAAAATAAAATGCATCGTTGAATTACCGCCTAAAAAGCCAAAACATTGCTGCCAAGTGCCATCGCTATTATTGATAAAAATATGAATTCCATCATCAGCACCGAACGAGACACTACCCAAATCTAAATAGCCGTCATTATTGATATCGGCAAAATCGGTACTGAACATACCCCAATCGCCGCCAGTCGAAATTCCGTCATCCCAAGGTGTCCAGTTCTGACCAGTACCATCACCCAATGCTGCTTCGAGAATCGAGTCACCAAAGTCATCGCTTGAATAGTTATGATGCATCCCATAACCAACATCCAAATGACCATCGTTATTAATATCACCAATGGCGATTCCGCCGTAGCCAAAATCACCGTTCTGGAAGACCGACCAATTGCCTCGACCGTCACCGAACCAGACCATTATCCCATGTTCTTGGGTATTTACATAAGGTGAACCGTGGTCACCAATGGATAAAATATCAATATGCCCATCTTGATTAATATCGGCAAATTCTAATTCAGTTCGACCGCTTTCTAATTGTGGGGTTTGTAGCCCAGAAGAAGATTCAATATAGTCGAGCGAAAAGATTACGGTGTTGATTAACAAAAGACCAGTGAAAAATATGATAAACTTTTTCATCAAGCCTCCTTTTTATTTTACCATTACCCAGCAATTCTATGATCAAAAAATAAAAAGTCAAATAATTTTCTTATCAAAGAAACTTTCATAAGAATTCGGCATTCCTTTTGGTTGATTCAGTGGTTAAAAGCATTTTGTTCTACTTTTTGGCAATTTGGGTCTTACATTAAAATTTCCCCCGGGACGGTGGTATCGCTTATCAGAATTAGTATTAGGCAACATCATTTGATATTTTCCTCGTAGCAGTTTGTTCAATCCGTCTTGAATTCAGTAAGTTAATCTTTTATTTTTTCAGTCTGGGCGAAAAGATCTCCACTTAATTCGATTGCAAAATTAAAGTCCGTTGCCTCACGTAAATTAGTTTTAGCTAATACTCCATTGGCAAATATAGTCCAATAAGAATTGGTACTATGCCTGTAACTGCTTGCTTTTCCGGAAAATTCGCTTTTCGTGTGCGGTTAAAATTTTTGTGGCAATGCGCGAATTATACTTTCTTGGGCTTTTCGAGAATGATCACAACTTGCCAGGCCATCTTTTTTAATCCTGGGAATGATTTAAAAAAGGTTTTATCAAAATTATCTAGGATCTTAACCAATTTAGTTAATAGTTTGGTATTGCAAAAAGGAATTGCCAAAAGCGAGAATAAATGAAAAAAATTACAAGTTACTTGATTAAAATATTGTTCCATAAGTTTCAAATCCTTAAAAGTTAGTGGATGTTCATCTTTAGTTCTTAAATGTGAGGTTAACTTTCTAAAAAGATTTATTACTGGATTATGTCCCATTGGTTCAAAGAAAATTGCTTTGCCGTCAAATTTTAAAACTCTTACTAATTCGGATAAAGCATCTTGTAATCTAAGATGGTGTAAGATACCGGTGCCGCAGATAAGGTCAAAACTGCTATTTCCAAATTGCATTGCTTCTGCATCCATCACTAAAAATTTAATATTCGATAAACCTTTATTCAATGCTTCCTTGTGAGCAAGGTTAATTGCTTCTTCACATATATCAATTCCGGTGACTTTAGCACCATGTTTTGCCAAGAAAAAAGCATATGAACCAGTGCCACAACCATATTCAAGAACCTTTTTATTGAGGCAATTACTAAGAAGAAAGTTTTCATAATATTGGTAGCTACCTTGACTTATTTTATAGAAACCGTTAACTACCCTTCTGTCTTTGAAACCATGTGTCCAAAAAAGCTTTTCGTATTCTTTATTTACTTTTCCCATAATAACTTTAATAACAGCACTGCTACTTTCTTAGTCTTTCTTCAGTCTGCATAACCAGCTTGGTGAGAAAGCGCCACCAGTATTGGTAATTCTTTTTTAATTCTTACCATTCCAGGCCATTGTGTAAATTTCCCAAGAACCGGTGCTATTGAAGGCAAATGCGATGTGTAAACCGTCCGGCGAGCAAACCGGCTCTTCATTATTACCATCAAGGATGAGTTGCATTCTTAATTCACTCTCGATATCAGTAATAAAGATTTGATTTTTCCATTGTTCATTCGTGAGACCTAGGCGATTAAATCGCCACGGGGCGACTAAGCCGTTGATATATTATAAGAACCTTCATAAGTTGAGCCGCCGTAAATTAATACCGAAAGAGCAGAAAAGACAACGAAAAACTTTTTCATCTATCCTCCCTTCATTATTAACAATAAATTCTAAGAGTAAAGGACAAAATGTCAATGATTCAAATTAAGAGTTTTTATTCCTGGTAACCTTATTATCTAAATGAATAGGATGAGAGATACGTCTGCGGATTTTTTAAAATTGAGACGAACCTGTGACCAGCCAGTTTTTCCCAAAAACTTGGCATTCCCAAAGACTATGAGTTTCATCTGGCGATAGCGCTTGACTTTATTAAAACATAATCTAAAATAAAAAGAACTTATGCTAAAAGGAGGCATTATGAAACGATGGTTGTCTTTAATAATCGTAGTCGCATTCTCCGGGCTATTCGCTTTGCCAATCTGGCATCCGTTTGAAAATAACCCATCATCTGCTACCACTGAACTCTTTGTTCCTAACTCCGATAACTTTAAAACCACGGTTACAGTTAACATTCCAGGATTTTGGACCGAAGAAGAAGTAATTGATGGTGTAACCTATCACCATATCTCAATTCCGATAACAAACGGTGGAACCTTAACCGAAGTTGGTAGTCCGCAATTACCAGTGATTGCAAGATTAATTGCCATTCCTGCCAATCGTGACCCGGAAATTAGAATTGTTGAACAAGTCACCGAAACTTTTAGTGGTTATAATGTCTATCCTTACCAACCACCGCTACCTGAAACCGAAACGCACGCTAAAGAATTTGTTAAAGATGAAAAAAGATACAGCACCGATGCCTTTTATCCAGAAGCCTTTGTTACAGCCCAAACGCCGGCAATCATTCGGGATTATCGGGTGTTACCGCTGATTATTCAGCCGGTGCGGTATAATCCAGTAACTAAAGAACTGATTGTTATCCATCGGCTTCAAATTGAGCTTATCTACACCAAACCAGCAATTGAGAATATCAAGACCAATTTCCGTGCTCAAATCTCAAAGACCTTTGAGCCGTTTTATCGCCGATTCATATTGAACTACGATTTTGTTGCCCCGCCCCAATCACCAATTGACGGTAGCTATCTAATTATCACCCATGATAATTTCTATTCTGCGGTTTTGCCCTTAGCTGAATGGAAGCTACTGAAAGGTTGGCGAACCAAAATAGTCAAGACTTCAGAGATTGCGCCCAATCCAAGCGCTGCCCAGATTTACAATTATATTCATAACGCCTATCTTAACTGGCAATTTGCCCCGGATTATGTGTTATTGGTTGGTGATGTAGAATATGTACCTTGTGCTTATGGTGTGCAAAGCGTCGCCACTGACCATTATTATACCAAACACGAAGGGACAGATTATTTTTCGGATTTATTGGTGGCAAGAATCTCAGTAAAGAATCTAACCGAAGCCCAAACCGTAGTAAATAAATTGGTCAATTACGAAAGCAACCCTTATGTTGAACAAACGGATTGGTATCGTAAAGCGACATCAATTGCTGGTTATGAATCAGGTAACCCGACCCGATTTTGGACGGTCTGTATCCGGATAATGCAAAGAATGTTGGCTTATGGTTATACTCAGTTCGACACCCTTTTCCAAAGATGGGGTTTGGCAACACCAACCAATATCACTAATGCGGTAAATGAAGGTAGAACTTGGGTCCTATATCGTGGCCACGGCGATGTTGACGGTTGGTATAATGTCGAACCAGCGTGGGTCAACTCCCATGTTCAGGCACTTAATAATGGCAGAAAAGTTCCAATGGTGATTGGTCCAACCTGCGAATCCGGTCATTATGATGACCCAAGTCAGGATTGTCACGCTGAGGTTTGGGTAAAAGCAGGGACGCCAACCGAAGAGAAAGGTGGCTGTGGTTATTTTGGTGCCTCCAGGGTTAGTTATAGTGGCTATAACGATTCCTTAGCCGCTGGCACTTTCTTGGGTTATTGTGACAGTCTTCTCTTTACCTTTGCTCAAAGCACCAACTACGGTAAGCTCTTTATGTATCAGGCTTATCCTGGTGGTTCTTATACCGAACTCGAATTCGATATGTTCAATAACTTTGGTGAACCGGAACTTAACATCTGGTCAGCACCACCCCAACAGTTAACCGTCAATCATCCAGCAGTAGTACTGATTGGTAGTTTTCCATTCTCGGTCCAGGTTATGGCTGGTGGACCAGTGGCAAATGCCTTAGTCTGTGTGATGTCCAAGACCGATACAACAATTTATTGTGTCGGTCGAACCAATACGGCTGGTCAGGTTAGCTTTGTAATAAATGCCACAGTTCCCGGTGATTCAATCTTTGTCACGGTGACTGGTCGAAACCTTTATCCTTATCGTGGCTATGCAATGACAACCGCGCCTAATGCCCCTTATGTCACTTTCTTGCGTTACATTATTGATGATTCAGCCGGTAATAACGACGGAATTGTCAATCCCGGTGAAGCGATTGAACTACCCCTTTGGGTAAAGAACTGGGGTGGTCTTGGGGCAGAATCGGTCGTCGGTATAATTCGAACCAATGATACATTAGTAACAATCACGGATTCCGTAAAGTCATTTGGTAATATCCCAGCTAATGATTCAGCCTATACTGGCAATGATGGCTATAATTTCTTGGTCGGTTCAACCTGTGTTAATGGTCATACAATTCGCTTTAACTTAGAGTTACACGATGCCAATGATACAATATGGACTTCGTCTTTCAGTGTTGTGGTCGGAACACCAATTTTAGTCTACGTTGATAAGACCGTCTATGATTCCTTGGCAACCACACCGAATGGTAAACTCGACCCTGGGGAAACCGTAGATTTGGTGGTTACTTTGCGCAATATCGGTCTTGGTAATGGGTATAATGTTTCGGCGATTTTACGCTCCGGTGACAATCGGTTGACCGTGATTGATTCAATTGGTAATTTTGGCACAATTCCATTCGATTCGCTGGGTAGTAATTTATCCGATTGCTTCACAGTTAATGCTTCAATTCTAACTCCTCAAGAGACGCCGATTCCTTGTACACTTCACATCTTTGCCGACGGTGGTTATACAACAATTCAACCATTTACAATCATCGTGGGTGAAATTCGTGCTTGTGACCCGGTCTTTGATGATACACTCTATTGGGCTTATGACGATGTTGATACGCTGTATATCGAATGTCCGGTCTACGAGTGGATTGAAATCAATACCGTTGGCACTCGTTTAACTTTATCCGATGACCAAACAGTCCAGATAATCTTGCCGGCTACCTTTGGTCCTTGGAAATACTACAATCAAAGATTTACTCAAATTTCAATCTGTTCCAATGGTTGGATTGCCCCGGGTTATCAAACCGCTACCACTTATTCTAATCGCCGGATACCCGACCCAACTTCAACTAATCCGAATGGAATGGTCTGTGCCAATTGGGACGATTTATACCCGAACAATAGCGGCGTTGGTGGAGTCTATTATTATCATGATGCAGCAAATCATCGTTTCATCATTGAATACGACAGTGTGCCTTATTTTGGTGCAACCACGATTATGGATAAATTCCAAATCATCATTTATGATACGACACTTGCGGCAGCCGATGGCCATAATGAGATTTTGGTCAACTATATGACCGCAAATCGTTGGAATTCAAGCACGGTCGGAATTGAAGACCCAAGCAATCGGTTTGGCATCTGCGTATTATTTAATGATACTTTAAATCGTGGCTTTGGACCATTCTTACCCCATAAGGTAATAAAGTATACCACCGACCCGCCTTATCCGCAAGGCGTGGCTTATTCTGATTTTGACAAACTTACTGCCAATGTATCAGCAAGAGTCAATCCCAATCCGTTTAAAGACCTTTGCCAAATCCGATTCCAAATTAAACAAGAAGGAAAAGTTAATCTTCGCATCTACGACATTACGGGAAGTATGGTTCGCCAACTGGTCTCAGTATTGCTCAAGCCAGGGATTTATACTTACTATTGGAACGGCACCAATGAGAAAGGTAAGCGCGTCGCTTCGGGTATCTACTTCTATAAACTTGAAACCCCGAATGAAAAACTTATCAAGAAAATGATTCTGGTGCAATAACCTATGAAATAGTCTAAATTAAGCGGTCGGGCTTAATTAGCCTGACCGCTTCTCTTTATCATTAGTATGAAAATCGAACGGATGCAGACTAAAGATTTAGAAGAAGTGATGGCAATTGAGAAGGTGTCGTTCAAATTGCCTTGGAAAAAAAGTTATTTCCTTTATGATTTGAACCGCCCTAATGCCTACTGCCTGGTAGCAAAGGAAAATGATAAACTTGTTGGTTATCTCATCGCCTGGAAAATTAATAACGAACTACATTTGGCAAATATTGCGGTTCATCCGAATGAACGAAGAAAAGGAATTGGTAGCCAATTATTAAAGACAATTCTTGAAATTGGTAAAGAGCTAAGATGTAAAAATATCTTCTTAGAGGTTAGAGAGTCAAATATCGTGGCGCAGAATTTTTATCGCAAATTTGGCTTTGTCCATATTCTCACCCAGAAAAATTACTACCACGACGGTGAAGATGCCTTGATATTGGAAAAAAGATTTTAGATTCTTTTTCTTGACTCGTTAAAATAATCAGCTATGCTTCATTCGATGCGGAAAATAACAATTTTTATCTTAAATCTCGTTTTATTTTTAATCGCTAACGGTCAAGAGCCAGCGCGTTTCTTTTTGCGTAAGTCAATCTCATATTATGACGGTGTCCTTCTTGCCGCTAATGTGACAATCCCGACAAAAACGGTTGATTTGATAAAGACTAAAATTAAACAAGCACTATTTTTAGAAAGATTTGATTACAATGAACTTCCCCAAGCATTACAAGCCAAAGCCGATGCTGCAATTGCTGGTGTGAATGCGATGACACAAGAACGATTAGCTGAAGCCTTGGAAGCTATCTTTGTGCCAGAGATTGTGAAAATTCTTTCGATTAATAAAGAAATCCGGGCTAAGGAATTTGTTGACCAACAAGAACGAATCAATTTTCTTACCACTAAAGCCAAAGAGAGTGGCATTACCGCCGATGATTTAGAAAAGGTGATGAATGCTGGCTATCTTTTCATCCCTTTTATCAGCGCCTTTGCGCACAATATCTCTGGTAATCGAATTGATGTTAGTATTGAAGGCGGTATCATCTGGTATCACATTTCTACTACTTCTGACCCACCGCGACTGATTCCTTTAGTCAAAAAATCTTCTAATGCTTTTGGTACGGCAATTATAGGTAAAAAATATTATGAATTTATGTTAGGCGGTGAAGAGTTAACTGCTGAAGAATTTGCTACGCTCGGTGCAGTTAAGGCATATGTCAAAAATCTCCAAATCCTGACCCGCGAAATTCCGGAATTTCGACTATCGGCGGAAATTATTTCAGCCTACGGTGGAAATATCGTATTCAAACTTGGCACAAAAGAAGGTTTAAAGATTGATGATAAATTAGATATCGTTGAATTCTTTGAAGATACCTCGGGAATGCCAAGAGCAAAATCAATCGGCTGCGCCTTAGTCACAAAAGTTGCCAATAATAAAGATACTTCAAAGACGGTTCGGTATTCCGAGGCACGAACTTTTTTAGGCAAAGCTGAACCAGGAATGCTGGTAATAGAGAGACCGCGCCTACCACTTGAATTAGCCTTAAGATTTGGTTCTTTCCCATTAAATGAAAACAACGAGCCAATCCAGAATCTTGGGGGCGAATTGAGTTTGGACTTTAATGTTAGTAATCTCTTTAAATTCCCCCATTTTTATATTCCGCTAAGTTTTGGCTTTGGTTTTCCAAAAAATTATGAATCCTATTATGAAATTAGTTTGGGTTTCTTAAAAAAGTTTTATATCCTTCGTTTTGGTTTTGGTCCCCTAATCAAAGGGGAATTTGCTAAAGTCAACCCCCAAGCCTCAGGATTTTGCGCGGAATTTAGTGGTATTGGCGAATTTTATCTTACACCGGATTTATCTTTTGGAGTAAAAGCCGGTTACGGCTTAGGAACAATCAATCACCAATTCACCACCAATGGTCTAATCTGGTCGGTTAGTTTCAATTACAACCCACCCACCCTACCCTTTGACCCATTGGCATTACTAAGAGGCGTTTCCGGGATTTAAGTTTAAAAAATAAATGAGACCTGATTAACTCTCATTCCGAACTTTAGGTTTAGTTGCTGATTGGACAGTTTGTTAAGCAAAGCGAGTGAGCTTAAAAGAGATTGAAAAAAACCACCGCATCATTGAAAAATTTAGGTTAAAGATTGAATTATCGAAGTAAAAACAAAGTTCCCATCACAAAAATTTGAGCTTGCGTATGATTAAATTTTATCAAACCTCTGAATAGTCAAGCAGCAAATTGCCTGCAAATTCATCCTCCAATAGTTGATTTTTCGGTATCGGAAATACCGTTTTTTCGATCCCATTCTTCTAATTCTTTCATATCCAGATAAGAACCCTGACACGACCATTCCATAGTCTCGTCCATCGCTA
>JBDRUX010000039.1:0-20435 GCA_039801565.1 Caldifarciminota bacterium | reverse complement strand
AAATATAAGACATTTAAATATCAAAAGGTTAAAAGAAAATCCGGCTCGATTTTTGTGTTAGTTTTAACTAACATTTTGTGATGTTGTTTTTTTTCAAGAAATGGCGGAAAAGTTCGACGCAGTCGAATTCTTAAAGAATTTTCTTTTTCTTTCAAAATCGGCTTTGCCGAGTTGTGCTATTTCACTGAATTTAGTAAGTGTTATCTTAGGGTGCTATTCCACCAGATTGTCACACAGTGAACCGCCTTGAAACTTTACCGGAAGAGAATTCGCACCAGATAGATTAAAAGAATTACCAAACCACCCAAGAAGACAAAACCCAAGTAATTGGACAAAATGCCATTGTGAATTCTCTTCAATCCGTTGATAAAGACCCGAATCAGTTTTTTCGCATTCTCGTATAAGTCGAAGAATTTCCGGTCAGCAATCTTGTAGGATTCATCAATTAACTTCATTCGTTTAATTGAGTCGTAAAAGTAGGTGCCAGGAAACTTTGCTTCATTGATATCAACCACGCCGGTTAAGGTTTCACCACCGTCGGGCAACGAAACAGCTGCTTGTGATTCTGGTGAGACTGCTTCACCGCCAATGAAGACCTCAGTAGTTCTTACTTTACGAACTCTCCGAAAACTGTGGATAACCAATCCTAAGACAATTCCAATTAAAATTAAGCCGGTTGCCAAAGTTGGATTCCATAAACCAATCGGTTCACTAACCGCTTGCGGTCCTACGATTGGTCCAATGAGATATCGGATTGGGTATTGAGCAAAAACACCGAGTCCAATACTAAGCAAAGCCAAGATTATCATTGGTAAGACCATACCAAAGCCAGCTTCTTTCACTTTCACGATTTCTTTGGATTTTTCGCCAAGAAAAGTAGAGTGGAGAACTTTTAAGAACGACGCCAGGGTCAAAACACTACCAAACATCGCTGCTAATAAGAATATTACCGAAAAGGATTGAATTCTTGTTGACTCAATGACACCTTGATAGATCAGCCATTTTGAGACAAAGCCATTGAGTGGCGGAATTCCTGAGATGGCTAAAGCCGAAACCAGACAGGTAGTAAAAGTGATAGGCATAAATCGAGCCAATCCGCCCAATCTTTCTAAGTTGGTTTCATTGGTTTGACTTTCAACTGCACCGCCACACAAGAATAAACAGGACTTATAGACTGCATTATTTAACATATGGAATAAACCGCCAATAATTCCTAATGGGACCCCGGTGCCGATGCCTAAAACCATATAACCGACCTGGGATACGGCATGGAAACTTAAGAGTTTTAAGAGATTCTTTTGCACCAATGCCATTGAAACCGCTGCGACAATCGTTACGCTGCCAATGACCATTAGGAGGATTGACATTGCCGAACCCGGTAACACCTTAAATAGGTCAAAAGAAATTCGCGCCAGAAGGTAGATTCCCAAAAGTTTATCTAATGCTCCTGGTAGAAAAGCTAAAACTGGTACTGGGGCATATTCGGCAGAATCCGGAATCCAAGAATGGAATGGCATTGCCCCGGCCTCGGTCAAAGCACCGATCAATAAGAGAATAAAGGCAATGATTGGCAGCGTGCCCTGAATTGGAATTGAGATTTCGCTCATTGTTAAAGTTCCGGTTTGAAAATAGATGATAGCGGCGCCCAAAAGCATTAGGACATCTGAGCCCCCAACCATTACCAGCGCTTTATTGGCAGCATTTTCCGAACTGCGCTTGCCCAAACCGATCAGAAGATAAAGTAGAATTGCCACACCGCCCCAGGCTAAGAGCAAGACAACCAAGTTATTAGACAATATCGCCAAAGATGAAGCACCGATGGTCATCAATAAATAACTGAAAAAGTTTTTCTGCCTTTGTTTATAGGCGTAGATAGTTATTAATAGTCCGAAAAAGAGCGAAGCCAAAAGAATGAAATTAGAGAAGTGATAGCCGATTAAGTCAAAGTTAATACCCGGACCTGACCAGTCGGTCGCTGGAATTAATTGTAGGTTGTAGATGGTTTTGCCCGAAGCAAAGATGATGATTCCGGCAATAAATGATAAAATCATAGTTAGAAGCGAGACAAAAAATACCGGATTTTTCCCGGGTTTCAGTTCTTGATTCGGATAGAAAAGGGTTATTAAGCCGACTAAAAGCGGTAATAAAATCGGTAGTAATAAAAACATCTTATTTCTCCTTTCTTTCGATAAGGAATTTTGTTACTAATTTAGTTATTAGTTCTGGGGAAAGTTGATTTCGGAAATCCGAGACCAACTCACCCCCGTCAGCGATGGTAATCTCACACGCTTCTTGTAGTGCTTGTTTGAGATTATCAAAATCTTTTTCCAACCAATTTTTGGCGGCATCGCCGTGCAGCAATTGAACGAGGGTGTCGGTGAGATTTTCGTTCTCAACCATAAATAGCCAGCCCTTTTCGTAGGGGTCTCTCTGCACCAGTTTCGGATTGGCTAAAACCTCTTCATTGGTCTTGATAACCTTACCTGAGAACATAACTGGTAGCTGAAAGATTCGACTGCCTGAGGGTGTGGAAATATGGGCTTCAAGTGCCAATTCTTCACCTTTTACCACTGGGGTAACCTTTTCCAAATCACCCAAGATTTTTACTGCAAAGTCATCAATACCGATTTTAATTGAATTATCCCTATCAATCTTTAGCCAGATATGATTGGGTTGGTAGTATGCCTTGGGATGGAAGGCAAAGCCGCGCACGGTTTCGACCTTTTCTTCGCGCTTTGCCCGCTTCTTAACCAAGAGCGGATGACTTTCGATTAAATCCGAAATCATCTGGTCAACCTGACAATGCCAGCACTCATAATTATTAGCACAAAGTTTAAAGGAGATATCACCGGTTAGCATATAACGGCACTTCCTTTTTTCCGGCGGCATCTTTCTTAATTTCTCAATCGCTTCTTTCATCATTGGTGAATCACCAGCCGAACGACTGGAATCGGTTAGCATCTGGTCAAATTCACAATTTTTACAATCATAATTGGAAGTGCAAAGGCGATAAGCGATGACGCCTGCTTTCATCCAAATGCACTCCTTTAAATCTTGCTTGGTCTCTTTCACTCTGACCTCCTCTTTCAAGCTCTTAGCTTGAATATTTTGCTGGTTTGGTTTAATAAGAGCCGATTCTTGATAGGTAGCACATTTTTCTGGACAACCGATACAAGGGTCGTCCGAGACAAGGCTTGGCGTTGGAATCATTTTCTTAATTGACGAAGCCTTGCAGTATCTCACAACTACTTCTTCTAAGAATGGACATCTCATTTTGCTTCCTTTCATACCTACCCATATGCAATCTTTATGCCTAAGGATTCAAAATTTAATATATTGAAAAATAAAGACTTACAAAAATAGCAATAAAAAGATAAGGTAAATTTGCTGCAAAATTAAACACTGATTAGAATAAATTTTTATTATGCTTTTATTTTCAAAGAGTTAAATAATTTATACAATATGCAACATATCTGTTTCAAAATTGAATAATTATTTTATTGCAATTGTTAAAATTCAGGTTCTTCCCAACTGAAAAACTCTTTACGGCTTGGGTGTTTTAACTGGTTCAGTAGTTTTCAGGCGGTAAGCTAGCGCTATTGAGAGGACATCGTTTTTTCACTTTTCACTTTCCGGTTTTGGGTGGTATTTCGGATGGCGTGGCTACGGATTGGATTTAACACCGTGACGACGAAGCCGGCGTTGAAAAAGAGATTGGCGAGGAGCCTTGAGTAATGGTTGGTGGCTTCCCTATTATCTCAAGGGACCGGCAGCCGGTTCGAATTAAGATGCCCGAAAAACATCGCAAGGAGTTTATGAACAATCAAATCAGGATTGCCTAGGAGGACTATGCCAGCTTATCAAAGGGCAATTAAAATAATTATTGATTAATCATAGCTAGTCTTTTTTATCCTGATTCTTTCCAACCTTCTAAACCTTCTTTAAATAAAAAAAGCACAATTATTAAACCGACTATTGGGTCGGCCTGCCAGAAACCAATCAGGTAATTTAATCCTAATCCTATAAGTAATGCTAAAGAAAGAAAAGAGCACGCCAATGTTTCCTTGGAATCCGCAATTAATGCCCGACTATTTATTTGTTTTCCAATGTTATATTTTTGAAAAGTTAATATTGGCATAACGATTATTGAAACAATCGCAACTATTATGCCGGGCAAAGATGCCTCTGGGACATCTCTGATTATTAACTTCTTTACAGATTGGAATAGAACATATAATCCGAGTATAAAGAAGGTTATGGCGACAAATTTCATTGCTTTTCTTTCAATCCTTTCCTCTTCGTCCTTTGATATCCTTTTATGCTGATTCAGACGCCAAATCAAAACTAAACCCGACAATGATTCAACTATACTGTCAAGACCAAATCCAATCAGAGCGATGGAATTTGCAATGCTTCCAACTGTGATTGATACAATGGCTTCAATGGCATTATAACCAACGGTAAAATATTCAAGATGGAGGCCTTTTTTATATAGTTGGTCCATAATTAGTTACATTTACTTTTCTTTCATTGCTGTCATATTCGTGCCAGCGCCTGGTCTATATCTTCAATTAAATCATCACGATTTTCAATACCCACTGACATACGAATTAGTGTATCAGCGAGCCGATTGTATTAAGAATTGTATCGTAAACTATTTTAATATGCACCATCCTGGATATACTTAAATCCAAGTTTCATTGAAAGTTCAGCTTTTGTTAGTTCCTTTCCAAGATAAGCGGCATGGGAGAGTTGAGTAACCCAGCCATTTTCAGTAATCGTCTTATAAATACTTGCCGCATCTTTACCTTCAATCACCCGCAATAACTCATTTCTATTAGAATAGTGTTCTACAACGATAAGACCCTTTTGTAACTGGGGAATGATTATAAAATAACCGGCTTTGTCCATCGCTATCTTCTTTGTCTCTTTTGCCTGGACAATCGGCGCCGCAACTGTTTTGGTAAATTTCCCGCTACCGGTTATCTTCTTTAACGAAAGAGAACCGAGTTCTTTGATTTTATCAACGATTCGACTTGCATCTTCGCAGCCGATCATATCTACAATTTGAACTTGTTCCCTGAATGCACTTATTTCTTCCCTGGTTAGATTTCTAAATATTGGCAGTCGACCAGAAGAACCGACCACTTTCATCCCGTCATCAACACCGTTTTTGGCTAAGGCAAGGAATGTCTGGCCACTGTAATGACCTTTTGGGTCTTTACCAGTTAAGAGGAGAAAGCGAATTGTTGGGTTGGTAATCACATTCTTGACGACCTTCTCAATGCCGATGTTTTCGGTCTCGGTCTTACCAATGATACAGAGTCCTTCTGGCCTTATATTAGCAATCTTTTCCGAAAGTTGAGGGCTGGCGAGTGTTGAGACCGCCACCGGGCAATCCTTACTATCACAGAGGACAAAATATTCTCCAGGCACGGGCGGCCACACTTCCTGGTTGATTTCAAAATTGCAACTTGTTGATTGAATCGCTGCATATTCAGGGAAGATCCGCACAAAATTATTCATTGCTACTGCAGGATAGCAATGTTCGCAGCCGAGGCAGTGGTATTCTATTTCCTCCATCTGATTTAACCATGTATTCACACTTTTAATTATATCCGTAAGTTCACTAATCTGTTTTGTCTTATAAAAAACCTGCAATTGTTCCAAAGTTTCTTTCATACACCCGCACTTTTTACATTTGGCAAGGCTCATTCCCTTCTTGAGTTCAGAGAGGATATCACCTATTGATTTTTTGGGCGAGCCTTCATTTAAATTACTAATACACTTTTCATTTTCTGCACAGCACGATTTTGGAGTTTTCTTTTTATTCATCCAGATAAATCCAATCGTTACTGAAAAAAATGTTATTAACAGGACAAGCGGCTTGGTAAATTTTAAAAAAGATGCACCGAACAATGATAAATATACCACAAGCATTGGTGAACCACAGCAACCTAAAAAGAAGCAGCCGGCAAGATAGAGAATGCCGGTTAGCGTAACCCCGGTTAATACTCCGGCAACACCCATTATCCTTTCAATGTACTTTATAAGAGCATACACTGTAAATGCACCAGCCAAGGCATAAGAAATTCCTATGAAGAATTCCTGGCGCTGAAAGTATATTGATAATATTGATACATTTTCAATCTGTGCCCATTGCCGGGAGATTTGCGAAGTTCGCAATATGTAGTAAACCGGATGAAATAGAAGGATTGCGATAAAGACTATTAGTGAGTAGAACTTCTTCTTTACCTTCATTTTTTCTTAACCTCTTTGCCCCAAAAGATATATTTACCGTTTTCTTGTCTTTTAATTTTGCCATAAACAATAACATTACTGTTTACTTCCGGCATCGGTCCTTGATATTCAACGGGCAAAGAGAAACAGGCATCTTCGCAACCTAAAAGAAATGTATTCTTAGACTCATCAATCTTTATAACTGTGCCCAAGACCGCCAAAGTGCCTTTGTATTTTTCGGGCGCACTGACGATTTCATCGGCTGTTAGAATTTTAATAAATGGTTGGTTATGTTCTTTGGATTGTTGCTTACAACATTCTGTATTGAGCATAACCAGAAATACAAGTATAAATTTACAAATCTTTATCATATTTTAAATCTCATAATTTCCTGAAGCGGCATCGGTGTTGCTAAAATCAATTCTTTGCCTCCAACATTGACCCAGGTTGGTATTTCTCTTTTATAATCGCTATAAGTGAGGCAGAGCTGGGCCGCAATTTTTACATCATCTTCGGTTTTGTGTTTATAAAGGAGTGTTATTGGCCCAACAAAATCCTTAACCTCAAGGGCAATATGGGCGTTATTTCTTGCGTAGTTTGTTAATATGGTATTTTCTGACTCATTCCTTCCCACGATTACCTTTGCCCCACTGGGTAGGCGGAAGTGTCGGCCGTATCTCAAAAGCATAATATCTTCAAAAGAATCTTCACTATGTTCAAATGCCTCTTTTAATCTGCGGGCAAAATTAGGGTCGGTTAAGCGACAACCACCAGCAGGACAGGGATAGTGAAAGATATTCTTTTCTTTTGCAAGTGAAATCTGGGGCTTTCGTGAGCGACCACTGATATTGAGCAATTTTTCACGATTTACAATCCCTGCCATCTCAGGAATCGTTGGCTCAAAAAATTTTGCACTCAAAGGTCTCAATAACCTTCCTTTAAGTCCGGATTCTTTTTCAATTATCTCCATCGCCCTTAAATTCTGCGACATCGGTCTCTCGCCGAGCACCTCACCGGTGAAGACAAAATCCGCTTGCATTTCTTCCATATATTCTCGCGCCTTTGAAAACATATAAATCCTGCAATCAATACAGGGATTCATATTCTTGCCATAACCATATTTAGGATTTTTTACAAGATTAATATATTCTTCTTTAAGACCGATAATATTTAATTCAATACCTAATTTTTCGGCAACCTTTTTTGCCTCATTCTGACAGCCCTTTTTTGTGCAGGTGCAGAAAGGGGTAGCAAAATTTAAAGCAATAACTTCTATCCCTTGCTCAATTATCAGTTTTACCGCAAGGGTTGAATCCAGACCCCCCGAGAGTAAACCGATTGCCTTAGCCATATTTTAAAGAATTTCTGCAGATATCGGCAAGGGTATGTTTTCCTAAAAACTGCTTTATGACTTGTTTTAATTTCTGCCAGTATGGCCTTGCTGGACAATTTTCGCTTCTGGGACAAACCTTAGTTTTATTATCTGCGACGCACATTACCGGTGCAAAGGATTCACCAACAGCAGACATTATATCTTTTAATTTAATAGCCGAGGGCTTCTTTGTAAGTTCATAACCACCACCAGGACCTTTCTTTGTCCTGAGCAGTCCTGCCCTGCTCAATTTATAAAAAATCTGCTCAAGATATTTTTCGGCAATGCCCTCGTTACAGGCAACCTCTTTAAGATTAACGGTCCTCTTGCCGAACTGACATCCAAGATATGCCATTGCCCTTACCGCATACCTGGTTTTTGTTGTTAACTTCATTACTTTAATACTATATCAAAAAAGTAGGTTTTGTCAAGCCAGTTAGTGCAAGCGGCAACAGACACGGTATCCAGTTTTATTGGAAGATGTTAGAAGGGATATCGGCTAAGGATGAGCTATTAAGGAAGGACAAAACTCTACCGAAAGGGCTGAGTGATATTGTAAAGTTAAGTAAGAAACGTTTGACTTGTTGGATTAAAAGATTACCCTTAAAGCAAAAAGGAATTAAAAATGGAATACTTTCACAATCTTAAGAGAAAAAGAAGAAGTTCCAATTCTTCCGCCTTAGGCGGATTGGCATATGGAGAGTAGTCGCTTAAAAGACTGGGTCAAAAATAGCATCATACCTTTGGAACGGTATTACCCAAGACTTCGGGATTCTAAAGAACCCCATAAGGTATGATTTAAAAGCAAATGAGCTTTGCCCCTTTGAAATCCCAAAAGATATTTTCTTTAAGAAAGGGGGACGAGAGATTCCTTTCATCAAAATAAAATAACTTCAGCATTTAAGACTAATTATTTGTCAGAATCTTCTATTTTTATATCATACTCCTTCATTTTTCGATAAAGCGTGACACGATTGATACCTAAGATTTCCGCAGCTCGACTGATATTGCCCTGCTGTTCTTTTAAGACCTGAATGATATGTTGTTTTTCCATCTCTTCCAACGATTTACTGGTATCAATTGGTGTCGGTTCTTTCTTTTTCAAAAAATCGGGTAAACTATTTGGCATTATCGTATTACCTTCGCTGACTACAACTGCATGTTCAATCGTATTCTCCAGTTCCCGAACATTACCAGGCCAATGGTAATCCATTAAAATATTCATCGCCGCTTCGGAAATTTTTTCAATTCTTTTACCAGTTTCGATATTATATTTTTCTAAAAAATGGGTAATCAGTAACGGTATATCCTCTTTTCTTTCCCGCAAAGGTGGAAGTGTAATCGTTATCACATTGAGCCGGTAGTAGAGGTCGTCGCGGAATTTCCCTTGTTCCACCAATTTCAATAAATTCTTATTGGTGGCGGCAATAATTCGGACATCAACTTTAATCGTCTCGGTACCACCCAAGCGTCGAAACTCTCTCTCCTGAAGGAATCGTAATAAATCAACTTGACTCTTTGGACTGATATCACCAATTTCATCTAAGAAGAGAGTGCCACCATCGGCTAACTCAAGTTTTCCTTTCTTTTGAAAATTGGCACCAGTAAAGGCACCCTTCTCGTGACCAAAGAGTTCGGCTTCCAATAAAGTTTCGGGTAAGGCGCCACAAGCTAAAGCGATAAAAGGACCGTCTTTTCTTAAACTCGCCTCATGAATTGCTCGAGCAACCATCTCTTTGCCGGTACCCGATTCGCCTTGAATTAATACCGTAGATTTAGTTGGTGCTACCGTCCGAATCAGTTCAAAGACCGCTTGCATCTTAGGACTTTTCCCGATGATATCTTGAAACTGATAGCGTTTGCTCAGTTCTTTACGTAAAAGAATATTCTCCTTTTTTAAATGTTGGTGCTCAATAATCTTTTTAATTGCCAGTCCCAGTTCTTCGGGATTAAAGGGTTTGATGATATAGTCATAAGCTCCCTCTTTCATTGCTGCTACTGCGGTATCAACTGTCGCATACGCCGTGATGATAATGACTGGTGTCTCAATGCCGAGTCTTTTCACCTCTCGTAAGACTTCTAAGCCATCCATCTTCGGCATCTTTAAGTCGACTAACATTACACTGAAGGTTTGTTTTTGGATGGCTTCTAAAGCTTTAAAGCCGTCTTCAACCGCTAAGACCTCATAGCCGTCCTCTTTCAGCCAATCGGTTAGCGATTCGCGCATAATCTCTTCATCATCAACAACCAAAATTCGGTCCATTTAACCTTCCTTTCTAAAATGCTGTAGTTTATCGGTGTTAATTTGTCGTTGCTCTTTTTTGCTAATTTTGGTTATTGTTTTCATTTCGGTTCAATCATCTCGACAATTCGATTAGTCAAAATTTCCTGACATAGTGGGCAGAAATTACTGCCTTTGTGGTCAACACTTAAGACATTGGGCGAAAACGAGATGACACATTGAGAATCATTACAATGAACCAGTCCAAAGGTGTGACCTAATTCGTGAATCGCTTCTTTCACTGCCCGATTGATTAGAATTGCCATATTGGCTGGCAATTGATAGAATTCTTGACGGAGGCGTGCCAATGAAATTACCGCGGCAACCCCGTCTAAAAGGGCTTCGCCAAAGACAAAGGTCAAAACCGGGGTACACAAGTCCACCTCGGTAATACCCAATACCCGCAAGCCATCGTGGGGAAGGTACTGACTAATTGCTTTTAAGATTTTGCTGGAATAATATTGGCAACGCTTTGGCTCAAAGGCGTAGGAAGGATTGGCGACCGGCATAAGAATTTTCGTGGGGACTTGAAAGACATTGGTTAATTCGGTCTTAATCGCAGTTAAAATTTCCGGTGCAATCTCGCCCAACGGTAGAATGTAAATACTTTTCATTTAATGTTCTTAGGTAACCGAATGATAAAAGTCGTACCTTTACCAACTTCACTTTTCACATCAATCTCGCCTTGATGCCGATTGATAATACCGAATACCACGGATAAACCCAAACCAGTGCCTTTTGGTTTGGTCGTAAAAAATGGTTCGAAGATTTTGGTTAAGTTCTCTTGAGGGATTCCCTTACCGGTATCAGCAAATTCAATCTCAACCATCGTATCAGCCGTTCGGGTGGTTATGGTTAGTTTACCACCGTTTTCCATTGCTTCGGCAGCATTGAGGATTATATTCATAAATGATTGCTGGAGTTGGGCAAAATCACCAATAATTAGTGGAATTTTTGCATAACGTTTTTCAACTTCAATGTTTTGTAATCGTAATTTATGGTCCAATAGTTCTAATGACTCGTTGATAATCATATTCACATCCACGGATTTGAGGTTAGGTTCGGATTGCCGGGCAAAATCTAATAGATTGCGGACAATCGTGCCACACCGGTCGGTTTCCCGCTCCATTATTGCTAAGTAGCGCTTAAAATCACCATCGCCGATGCTGGCTGATTTTTCCAGCTTTTTGCGAATAAGTCGAATATAAGTCAAGATACCAGCAATTGGATTATTTATCTCATGGGCAACTCCAGCGGCTAATTGACCAAGGGTGGCTAATCGTTCCGACCGCATCAGTTGCTGCCGGGTCACTTCTTTTAAGCGTTCGTCACGTTCTTTTAATGACGCCACCATAAAGTTAAAACTTTCACCCAACTCACTCAATTCGTCCCGGGTTTTTATCTTCACCTGATAATTGAAATTACCGCCAGCAATTCGTTTGGAGGCATCTACAATTGCCTTCAATGGTTTTAAGATACTACGAGCTAATAAATGGGAAATTACAAAAGCAATGACTATGCCAGCAACCACAATTGCCAAAAAGGTCATTACCGCATTCCTTCGCAAATCGGCAAACTTATCTTCAAGAATTCCAACATATAAAACACCAATGATATTACCAAAAAGATCGCGAATTGGCTCATAGGCGGTAATATACCAATTGTTCACAACGAAAGCCCGGTCCGTATAAGATTTGCCTCTAACTAAAACTTGGTCGTAAACATTAGCGGCGATCCGGGTACCAACCGCTCTTGTCCCATCGAGTTGCCGGACATTGGTCGAAATTCGTAAATCCCCTTGAAAGATAGTGGCAGTTCCAATATCTTTTCCCTTATAAGTTTCACTTTGAAAGACAACATTTTTTATCTTGTCAACGATTGTATAATCACGATTCAAAAGTCTGCCGCCATAAAGAACACCGATAAAATTACCGTTGTTATCAAATATCGGGACCGCGGCTAAAAGAACCATTCCCGAAGTTTCCTCTTCTTTAGTAGTCGGTTTTGCTTTCGGGGTCGGTAAGATTTTGAAATAGGCTTGGTTTGCCAAATCTTCTCCTTCTTTTATCAACTCCTCCTTAGACAAAATTAAAGTTGAGGTCATTACTTCTTTTTGCTCCAAAACTCGCCGCAGTAGTTCGTTATTGGGTTGGTCGCCACTGACTTTTGGATTACGCAGTCTTAAGATAACCTGACCTTTATTATCAGTAATCGTTAAAATGTCTAATCGTTCTTTAAACCTTACCTCACCCAATAGCGAAATCAGGCGCGCTTTATCGCGTGCTTTAATTGCTTCCCTAACTAAAATTCTTTCCGCATGGAGGCGGATGACATCTTTGATATCACCTAAATACTCCTGATAAATCTCGCGCGCCGCATTCAAATCGCTTTTCACTTTATTCTGGGCTTGTTGAATAATACCATTGGCAATCATATTGGTCCCGGCCAGGATTGCCAAAACTCCAACTAAAATTATAACAAAGAGAAAACCAAGGGATAATTTAGCGGTTAGACCAAGTTTCATCAGTTCATATTAGCATAAAA
Organism: Caldifarciminota bacterium; assembly: GCA_039801565.1. Taxonomy (GTDB): domain Bacteria; phylum Hydrothermota; class Tepidihabitantia; order Tepidihabitantales; family JAOUPE01; genus JBDRUX01. The sequence goes on along the minus strand of JBDRUX010000039.1, from coordinate 7,998 downwards.
CTAAATCGTGTCAACGGGTCCATATTACGAAATCAAATAGGAATTAAGGCTGGGTTTCCTTAAAACTAAGTTCAGTAAATTCTATTTAAACACGAATATCAATAAGAAGACGATTAAAAGAATGACCAGCCCGCCTAAAAAGATATAACCCAAGTAGGTTGGCAAAAGTCCGCTCTGAAATCTTTTTAAGGCACGCGCCAAAAGCCCAATAATTGCTCGAGATTGTTCATATATATCGAAGAACCTTTTATCCGCAATCTTATAAGTATCATCGAACAGTTTCACTTTTCTAATGGTATCATAGAAATGGGTACCCGGATATTTCGCCTCTTCGGTATCAATTGCCCCGGGTCGAGTTGGGGTAGCAACTGTTTCACCGCCAATAAAGACTTCACTTACTTTAACAGCACGAACCCTCCGTAACATATAAATAATAAAGCCCAAAAGCAACCCAAACAGGATAAGAATCGTTGCTAAGGTGGGGTTCCATAAGCCAATCAAGTTTAAGCTGGTCAAAGCAAGCTTTGGGTCAATGTTCAAGCTTGGCCCAAGCCAGTACCGAATCGGCAATTGCGCAAATACGCCAAATCCGACACTAAGCAGAGCTAATAATACCATTGGCAGTACCTTCCCAAAACCAACTTCTTTAACTTTTGCCATTTCAGCTGGTCTTTCACCAAAAAAGATTGAGTGCAAAACCATTAAATACGATGCCAGGGTTAAAATACTGCCGAACATTGCTGCTAATAGAAAAATCAAGGTGTATGGTTTAATCTTAACTAGTTCGACCATTCCTTGGTAAATGAGCCATTTAGAAGCAAAGCCAGAAAGGGGCGGGATACCAGCAATTGCTAAACTCGAGATTAAAAAAGTAGTAAAAGTGATTGGCATAAGGCGGGAAAGACCGCCCAATTTTTCTAAATTCAGTTCGCCTGTCCTTTCCTCAACAGCACCGCTACCTAAAAATAGGCAAGATTTATAAATGGCATTATTAACCATATGGAATAGTCCGCCAAGAATACCAAGAGTCAAACCAGTGCCAAAACCCAAGACCATATAACCGACTTGAGAGACAGTACTGAAGCCAAGGAATTTTAACAGGTTTCTTTGAAATAGCGCCATCGCAACCGCAGCAACGATGGTAATTGACCCAATCACCATCAACACGATTGACATTGCTGAACCCGGAGTAAGTTTGAATAAATCCAAGGTGAGCCGGGCTAAAAGATAAATACCTAAAAGTTTATCTAAGGCACCAGGCAAAAATGCCAAGACCGGGACCGGGGCATATTCGGCGACATCTGGAATCCAAGAATGGAACGGCATCGCACCGGCTTTGGTTAAGATGCCAATTAATAAGAGAATGAATGCAATAATCGGCAAGGCACCTTGAAGCGGAATTGCAATTTCACTCATTGTTAAGGTGCCGGTTTGAAAATAGATAAAAGCTGCGCCCAAAAGCATCAAAACATCTGAGCCACCAACCATCACCAATGCCTTATTAGCAGCCGTTTCTGCCCCTTTGCGACCCAATCCGACCAAAAGATAAAGGAGAATCGCAACACCGCCCCAAGCTAAAAGTAGTACAACCAAGTTATTGGACAATATCGCTAAAGACGAAGCTCCGATTGTCATCAAGAGATAGGCGAAATAATTCTTCTGCTTTTGGTTATAAGAATAGATTGTAATGAGAAGCCCAAAGAAAAGCAAAGCGAAAAGAATGAAATTTGAGAAGGAATAGCCTATTAAATCAAAACTGATACCAGGACCTGACCAATCCGTCGTCGGAACAACCTGAATTACATAATTAACCCTTCCTTGACTAAAAATCATTATGCTAACAATAAAGGTAATTAGCATTGTCAATAGGGCAATTAGAAAAATCGGGTTTTTGACTGATTTCAGTTCTTTACCTGGATAGAAGAGAATTAACAAACCAATCAAAAAAGGCAAAATAATCGGTAATAAAAGTATCATAATAACCCCGCTTTCTCAAAAACGATTCTGCCATACTCGGTACCAACCATTACTGCGTCCTTTGCTAAATCGAGGATATTTGCCCGAACCGGCGGTAGAAGCAAAAGTCCCAAGACAATGCAGAGTAAAGTGAGAACGGCTAACGATGTTTTCATTGAGAGCGGTATTTCTTTGATTCCGGTTAAGGCTTCGGGTAATTCACCAGCCAACATTCGGCGTTGGGTTCGGATAAACGAAGCCAAGGCTAAGATAGCGCTTGCCGCGGCAATCGCCGCTAAGATATAACTCTTAGCCAGAATCGCCGCAATGATTAAGATAAGTTTCGACCAGAAACCGGCAAACGGCGGCACACCCGAGGCAGTAAAAGAACCAATATACCAGAAAACCGAGGTCCAGGGCATTTTTTTGTTTAGCCCGCCTAATTTGTTAATATCCCTTGTGCCAGTAGCATACTCAATCGCTCCCGAAGTCAAAAAGAGACCAGCTTTGAAAACCGCATGGTTAATTAAATGGAAGAATCCACCCAAGATTCCTAATGGTGTGCCTAAACCGAAACCTAATAATACATAGCCGATCTGACTGATACTGCAATAAGCCAAAAGGCGTTTGATGTCATTTTGACCCAATTGCAATAAGACGCCAATAATCATTGAAAGACCAGCTAAGACCAAAAGGATATTGGAGATAATCGGTGTAACGCCAATGATATTGTAAAAAACTCGGATTAATCCATAAACACCCAATACCTTGATTACGACACCGGAAAGCATTGCTGAGATTGGTGCCGGTGCTGAGGGGTGGGCATCGGGTAACCAGCTGTGAAATGGTACCAAGGCTGCCTTGATGGCAAAACCAATAATGAAAAGGATTGAAGGAAAGACGATCGCAGCTCGTTCTGGATTAGCAGCAACCGTCTGAGAAATATCCGCCATATTCAAAGTTCCAGTCCGAGCATAGATTATTGCGATACTCAAAAGAATCATTAACGAACCGATCTCACCCATCACCATATATTTGAAGGCGGCTTCTAATTCCTCATGCTCGGTGCCAAAAGCCACCAAGGCATAAGAGGCGATTGCTGAGATTTCAATGAAGACAAACATATTAAACAAGTCGCCAGTAATACAAATTCCAGCCATTCCCGCAGTCATTAGTAAAAGTAGCGCATAAAATTTATATTTGGCGCTATAACGTTTCATATAATCAATGGCAAAAAGCGAAGAGAGAAAACCAATGCCAGTAACAACAATGAGTAAGAAAATACCGGCGCCGTCAAGAAAGATTGTAATTCCAATGGGGGGTCGCCAACCGCCGACAAAATGGATGATATTCTTTTCCGCTGCGACTTTGAATAATGATACAATTGCGAAGGCAAAAAGAAAAGCAGTGATTAAATTAGCTAAAACATCACAAAAAAGATCGGCAATTTTTTTAAAGATTGAGCCGACAAGATAGGTAACAAACGCCCCGGCTAAAGGTACAATGACAAAAAGGGGAATAAGATTCATATCACTCCTCTCCCTTCCAAGTGATAAAATAAGTCAACAAGTTTAATCTTTGGCGTGGTGGTGTCCGCTAACAATATACATCGGTCGTTTATCGTCATTTTATGAGCCAATTCTAACTAAGATTTTAAAAGTTTCAAGTGTTTTTTAATAACCAAAGAATGTTTTAAGTTCTTAATTGACAGTAGCCGTTATCGGGATAAAATTAAGAAAATGAAGCAACTGGCAATTGGACTTTTTTCCGGTGGCTTAGATAGTATCCTGGCAGTGAAATTGATTCAGAAACTTGGGTTTAATGTCCTGGCAATTCATTTCGTCACTCCATTCTTTGCTAAAGGCGAAGAACCAAGTTCGATTAAAAAAATTGCTCAGGAACTCGGGATAAAACTTAAGGTAATAACCCTTGGTGAGGATTATGTGGCGATGGTGAAACGACCAAGGTTCGGCTACGGCAAAAATATGAACCCCTGCATTGACTGCAAAATCTTTATGTTTAAAAAGGCAAAAGAACTGATGGAACAATTAAAGGCGGATTTTGTTTTCTCCGGTGAAGTCTTAGGTGAGAGGCCAATGTCTCAGACAATTAACTCTTTAAGGGTCATTGAGCAAGAGAGCGGTCTGGTTGGTAAGTTATTACGTCCTCTCTCCGCTAAACTATTGGAACCGACGCCCTTAGAGAAGGAAGGGAAAGTTGACCGTATGCAACTTCTCGCAATAAAAGGGCGTTCCCGCAAAAATCAGATTGAACTGGCAGAGAAATTCGGTTTGAAACACTATCCCAATCCGGCTGGTGGCTGTCTTTTAACCGACCGTTATTTTACCGAACGGCTCAAGGATGCCTTTTCCAATAATGAAGATGGCTTAGCCGAACTGGAATTGCTAAAGTATGGCAGGCATTTTCGACTGCCCAGTGCGGCAAAAGTGATAGTCGGCCGTAATGAACAGGAGAATAAGGTTTTGGCGAAATTGAAGATGAAAAAGGATTTGGTCTTCACCCCAACTAAAGTTAAAGGACCGCTGGTTATCTTAAAAAATTATCAGAGTGAGCAGGATATCGAGATTGCCGCGGGAATCTGTGCCCGCTACAGCGACGGTCATAACGAACCCAAGGTTGAAATACGATGCGGTCGAAAGCGATTACAAGTGAAACCATTAGAACCAAACTCGGTCGAAATTTGGTTGGTCCATTAATAAGAGACTAAACTGAAGGAGGCAATAATGGACGAGCAATTAAAAGAAAAAATTGCTAAGGTCATTACTGAAAAGATAAGACCCGGTTTACAAGCCGATGGCGGTGATGCGGAATTGGTCGAAATCACCGAGGACGGTGTTGTCAAACTAAGATTGAAAGGGAGCTGCCAAGGTTGTCCATTTGCAGCAATGACTATGGCAATTGGTGTCGAACGAACTTTAAAAGCCGAAGTTCCGGAAGTGAATAAGGTCATCGCCGTTGAATAAATTGACGAATGTTTCTTTTATTCTGGCTTTGGCTATCTTTGCTCGGGCAAGAAAAAACCGATTCGCTTTTAGCTTATGCCCGCTATCTTTATAACCATCGCCATCTCGCTGATACTAATTTTATCAATTGCCGGAAAATCTGGGAAGGTGTTCTAAACTCGTATCCGCACAACGAAGAAGTCTTACGGGGACTTGCCGAAATGAATCAATATTTAGCCAGCCAAACAAAAGACCGAACCGAAAAATTGCGGTATTTGACAAGGGGTTTAGCCTTTGCCGAGACTTTAATCAAAGTAAATGATAAAAACCCGTGGGGTCATTTTTGGTATGCTGCCAATTATGGTGAAATCTGCCGAATTCGCGGAGTGATGAAATCACTTACCGCAATTCCAAAGCTTAAGGCAGAATTTAGCAAAGTATTAGAACTTGACCCCAAAAATTTCGATGCGCTTTATGCCTTAGGTATGATTTATTACGAAACACCCGAATTAGTTGGTGGAAATAAAAAACAAGCACTCGACTATTTCGAAAAGGCGATTGCAATTGATTCTAACTATACCCTCCCCTACATTGACTTGGCAAAATATTATATTAGTAAAAATGAATTGCAAACCGCAAAAAAACTCTTAAATCGAGTGCTTTTCACCAAAAAGCCAGTTTATCCCGCCGATTATTTTCTCAATGACCGACCTATAGCAGAAAGTCTCTTGGTTAAAATCGAATCGGGAAAATAGGTCTAAAGACTTTTTTCTTAAGCGACCGGATAAACCGAGATGCGCTTTTTGGTCCGACTCACCCGTTCGAACCGGACGATGCCATCGGTTAGTGCAAAGAGGCTATCATCTTTAGCACGACCGACATTAAAGCCGGGCAAAAATCTTGTTCCCCTTTGTCGGACAATAATACTGCCTGCCTTTACCAGTTCTTGGGCATAACATTTCACGCCCAGCCTTTGACCTGCACTATCCCGTCCGTTACGTGAAGATGCTTGTCCTTTCTTATGTGCCATATTTTGCTCCTTAGTGATTATAAAAAATTTTAGCGTGAAGTCAAGACGCTTTGTTTTTTAACCGCTTTAGGCTTATCCCGCTAAAAGCCACCGCACCTTGATTTTGATTCAATTGTCCATCAAATCAAGCGAATTTTTGTTTTTGGTAATCGGCGTCCTTTCCAAACTGTTCTACCCAAAATGGTCATCACCATTGACCTTAAACCAATGAATATTGAAATTGTAATGATTATCGGATAAATTAAAAACAAATAAAAGGGGAAGCCAAATTTTAATGAAGTGAGTAACCATAAACTTATAGTTGCAATGATTGAAACGATTGCATAATAGTTATTGAAATTATTCGTTATGACTTGCCTACCAATAGTAATTAAAGGATGCCAGGTAATTAGGGCTAACCAGAACCAAACAAAAAGCGCAATTAGAAATCTATAACCAAAAAGGGCAAAGTAGTTCTTGCTAAAACCAGCCACCGCTTCCGAAAAATTATTATACATCCGACAAGACACCAGATGGGAAATGTCAAATAGACGCCAGCGGTAGTTATTTTTCTTAATCAATTTGCCGAGTTCGATATCTTCTACCGCATTGTTACGAATTGTGGCGTGACCACCGATCTTTTCGTATACTTCTTTCCGAAAGAACATAAACTTGCCGTTAGCTGCTGAAAAGGCAGTTGATTTGGGGAATGCATATGCTATGATTAAAGGCAAAATTGTAAAAATACAAAAGGTTGGGAACGGAATTGTAATTGTCTCACCAAACGAAATGGCTTCATTACGAGTGATGGCAGTCAAAAGGTCAATTTTATCAGTTTCTATCGCATCAACTGCATAGGAAATTGTTAGCGGATGATGAATCGTATCAGCATCGGTAAAAAGAATGAACTCGCCATTGGCTTCAAGGGCAAGTTGTTGACAAGCCCAGGATTTGCCTGTCCAATTCATTGGTAATGGTTTGCCATTAATAATCCGTAAACGTTCGGAACGAATATTTCTTAAAATTTCGCCAGTTTGGTCAATCGAATGGTCGTTAAGAACAATCACTTCAAAATCGTTGTAATCTTGTTGGAGTAGGGAACTTACACAGTTTTTAATTGTCTTTTCTTCATTGCGGGCAGGAACTAAAATTGACACCTTGGGACACCTTTTTGCTTTAGGAAATTTACCCAGTCGTTTTATTAAAAAGAAATTGGTAATAGCAACTGAAACTTGGACTAATAGAAAAATCATTATCCTTAATGAATCAATGATGACAAAAGGGAAAATTTTCATAATCTTATCAACAAATCATGCCAATGTTTAATTACCAATATTAGAGTATTAAAACCAAGTATTAAAAATAACTCAAGACGCGGCAGCCGAAAGAGGATATAAATCAGCACACCGGACATTCCGATCAAAACTACCCAAGCATCCTGTTTAATTCTTACAACAAACTTAAGAAAGATGAAGACTATACCTAATAAAGTAGGGCACTCCCATAAGGTCAAACCAGACCAAATCCCAAAGGTAGTGGCAATTGATTTTCCGCCTCGAAACTTTAAAAATGGCGAAAAGGCATGACCAAAAACCGGGGCAACCGCAATTGGAACCAATCGCCAATCATTAATTCTTACTTAAGGCTCGAGTCACAAATAAAACTGGTAAAAAGCCTTTAAGGCAATCGAGGGAAAGCCCTAAGGTTCCGATTAACCAACCACCAGCCTTAAAGGCATTAATTGCCCCTGGGTTGCCATCGCCGTACATACGAATATCAACGCCTTTTATTCTACCTAACCAGTAAGAGAACATTAGCGAGCCAATGATATAACAAATTAAAGTTAATAGAACTGTCGTCAGCAAAATTTTTCCTTTATTTAATTTTTATTTAAAAAATTATCAATTCTTTGATTGAATTGATAATTATAATATTCTTCTTGGATAGCAATATGTCTTTTATATAAGGTGGCAATTATTTTTACTACAACATCCATTTTTAGAAAAAATTTGCTTGGCAACCAGAAACCATTTTGTTGTGAATAGTCAATCTGGATTTGAAAATTGTGCA
>JBDRUX010000038.1:0-20886 GCA_039801565.1 Caldifarciminota bacterium | reverse complement strand
GGAGCGATTCAATCAGGAATTGAGGCGTCGGAGTAAGGTTATCCGGGTCTTTCCGAATCCGCGGTCATGTTTAAGACTGATGACGGCATTAGCGATGGACGAGACTATGGAATGGGCGTGTCAGGGTTCTTATCTGGATATGAAAGAGTTAGAAGAATGGGATCGAAAAAACGGTATTTCCGATACCGAAAAATCAACTATTGGAGTATGAATTTGCAGACAATTTGCTACTTGACCTAGGGTAAATTGTTAAATCCTCTATCAGTTTTTTTAACGGCAACTCATTAATTAGCCAATGCCTATGCTGACTTCGGTCATAGCAAAATAAAAATACCCCAAACCGGTAAGAATTCAGGGCAAGCGTTTGGATTATTTGTTATAAGATGTAGCGACAAGTTCTATTTAAAGTTGTGATAGAACTCTGTATCGACTTTCCCAAAACCGTGCCCGTAGACTAACTTAAGAGTTCAAAATTGTTCAAATGGTTCAATGAGGGGAAAGGAATGACAACTATTCAAATGTTTTACCTTATTTAAAAATAAATGAACCTTGACTAATATCTCTTCCAAGGCCATCCAATAAAATTGGATACCTGCCCCTATAACGAAAAATTATTGTTGACAGGTTGGGAATTTTAAGTAAAATCCTGACAAGGCAGATACGGAGAGGGTCGAGTAATGACAAATCTTTCCGTTCTGCCTTTCGTTTTAATTAAAATCCGTCCGATTCGCCTTGGGCTCCCGACCTGGAAGGTAGAATTGATTGCCCAAAGCGAATAAGGTCGGATTGCCGGTAAATTAAGGAAAGGAGGCAGAATGCGTTACTGGTTAATCGCAGGGTTAATATTTAGTCTCACCCTAGCGCTGAGTCCGGCTGGTTCATTTCGTTATCAATCAACCGCCTTCTTATTCGAAGACGATTACGATTTACTCTTCGACCCAGCCCGAATTCCCTTAATCGAAGGCTCAAGAATTTATACCAATCTCTCCAATTTCGTCTCAAATCAAGAAGAACAGTTTGGATTCCGGACTGATAACTTCTTCTTAGTCGGTGGTTCAACCGATTTAATCGGCTTCATTTACCCAGGAGTTGTCTTGGACAAATACTATAATAAAACAGCATTACCAACCGGTCTTTACGGTCGGAGTAGTGAAATTTGGCTGGATACCCTTTTCGGTGATGCTAAGACGATTGAAACCGAATGGCTCGACTTAGATGGCAATGGCAGTTATGACCATCGCGTAACTAAAATCAATGAACGTAAAGCTTGGGATGAAACCAAGAACATGGATTACTATATCGGTTTGGGTTATAAAACCAACGGCTTAAGACTCGGTTTGGGTTTCTTGAACAATTGCGCTGCTTATACTAACACCAATCCGGGTTATAACTGGATTTACGAGCAACGAGATTCGAGTTTAGTCTCCGGAGCTTTAACCTATACGGTTAATGATACCTTCACCGGCCCGGATAAGACAAAAAGCGATACCAAGCGGTTTATCCTTTCTGGTTGGTACGATTGGACAACATTGAGTGTTGGGCTTATGGCAGGGTTTGGTATAATGAGTGACAATTTCAATTATATCCATACTGGCTCGGTTTATGAAAATCGCAGTCCAGCTAATCCAACTATCCAGGATTACTATAAGTCAACAAGCTTAGATAGCCTGACAAAACCCCGAACCGGAACCACAATCCCAATTGGTTTGGCAGTTTTTGTGAAACCAAAAGAAAACATCGAAAACCGATTCTATCTTAATCTCTTTACTCAGTCGGAACGACTCGGTTCTGGTGCAGGAAGTTATCAACACAATACAATGGATAGTACTGGACGACCCGGTCGGGCTTGGCTTGACACAAAGACTACCCATCAGTATCGCGGTGCTCTGACCAGTAAAGGAGTAGACTTCAAAACTAAACATCTCTTTCGGGTTTCCGACCGGTTTGACCTCGGCTTTGGGTTGGAATTTGGTGCCTGGGATTTCAAAGATTCTTTAGCGGATACATTATCATCTTTGAGTGTTTACGAATATAACAATGGTGATACAATTGCTGGTAGTGAAGATTATCGAATTACTACCAAGAGCGCTGAAGAATGGCTTGAAAAAGTGACCGGTAGCACCAAAACCCTTTCGATTCCGGTTGGTTTTGATTTTCGGTTAGTTCCGTCATTATCTTTACGACTGGGTGCGATTCATCATATCGCCTGGTCGGATATTACTACTACCGATTTAATGCGCGCCTTTGAGCCGACCCACACCCGAACTGAATATGGCGACAGCACCTTCTCCGAAACAATCGGCCCAGAATCGGAACTCCAAGCCAGCAGTGAAACAATCACCGAGACTAAACATAACACTTATTTCACTTATGGCATCGGTTTCAATCCAATTAAGAATTTACAGATTGACTTAATGGGTTTTCGTAATCTCACCGACTTGACGAATTGGAAACTTTCGATTGTCTTTAAGTTTTAAGGAGGCACAATGAAGAAGGTATTAAAACTTTTATTCGGATTTGTTCTTTTCTTGGCTTGTAAGCAAGAAAATCTATTGCCACCAATTAATCCCGATTTACCCACCATTGGTGCTGGTAATTTCCCTTATGTCCAGAGCGTTAGCCCACAAAACCGGGCAATGCTTACCGATGACGACCCAGACACTTCCGGTATCCAAGCCAGTGTGGTTGTAACATTTTCCGATTTTATGGACCCTGAATCCTTCAGCGGTAATGTGAAGGTGATTAACACGACAACTGGTGACAGTGTGCCAAGTATCGTAGTGAGTTACAATAAAGAAGCCAAGAAACTTTACATTCGTTCAGAAGGTTGGTCTTCCAGTTCAGCTTATCTGCTTCGGTTAATCACGGGTGGGATTAAAAATCGTTACGGTACGGTTTTGGATGGTGACCGCGATGGTATCGCTGATGGTTCGCCTTACGATGATTATCTAACAACCTTTTACACCACTGGTTCAGCCCCGGATAGTTGTGTCCCAACCGTTCAGCCGAAAATTACCGCAATTTCACCCGATACCCAACGGATTACCGACCCTCGACCAACAGTCACGATCAATTTCAGCACTAAAATGGACACGACCCGTCGGACTGATTACATCGCTAACTTCAAACTCTTCAAAGGTTCACCAACTGGTGATCCAGTGCCAATTGATACGGTTTACTGTCAAGAAGACAGAATTTCTTTCAAATTAAAGCAAGCCGGCGACAGTTTGATCAACGGCAATAAGTACTTTTTCGTTATAACCAGTGCTAATCTCAAAGCCAAGTATCCTCGAAATACCCCAGATTACTTATTTACGCTTGATGCTGATTACGATGGACCTGAGTCGAATGAACCAAATTTCGTCTGGTATTTCCTCTACGACACCATCGAACCACCGACCGTTAACCATGAACCGATAACCAACGGGCGAAAATTTAACTTTAGCCAGCGGATGGATGAAACTACACTCACCGCGGAAAATATCAAAGTCTTTGATGCTACTGGTTATGTTCCTGGAAGTTTGGTAATTCTTAATCGGACTGTTCCTAATGCCACCAGTGTTGAATATTATTTTGAACGAGAGGCTAATGGTCCGTTTAAGGTTTTTGTCTCTAAAAGTGTCAAATCGAAAAAAGGGCGACTGCTCGATAGTAACGGCAATGGGATTGGCGGTGAAGATACTGACGATTACTGGAATCCATAGATTTGCTTAACTAAAGCGGGGTCGAAGTGACCCCGCTTTTTTATCTTGAAATCTACTTGTTTCGCAGTAACCGATCAATCTCTTTTTTGGTGCGAAGAAGCACCGCCGGATAACCTCTTATTTTAAATTTAACCCTGCCATTCTGTTCAATTCGTTTTATCACTTCTCCGACTTGATAAAGTTTAGCCACGACATCCTGCCGTTCCATTGGAATTGTTATTGTCTTTGTGACAAGATGGGATTGAATAAATTGCCCAACGGCGTCTTTTAATTTCTCGATGCCTTCACCAGTTAGACTGGAAATGAAAACCGAATTAGGATAGGCGCGTGCCAGTCGTTCAATAATCTCGTCTTCGAAAACTCGGTCAATCTTATTAAAGACCAAAAGAGTTGGTTTACCAGTCGCACCAATTGCTTTCATCGTTTCCTCAACCGCATTAATCTTAGGTGTAACATCTTCGACCGAGGCATCAACGATATGAAGGATTAAATCAGCTTCTTTGATTTCACTTAAAGTTGCTCGAAAACTGGCAACTAACTGGTGGGGTAGGTTTTTAATAAATCCCACCGTGTCGGTCAAAAGAACTTTCAAATTCCGATTAAGCGCCAAAACTTTGGTATTTGGGTCAAGGGTCGAAAATAGATAGTCAGCAACTTTAACCCCAGCATTGGTCAACCGATTCATCAATGTTGATTTTCCAGCATTGGTATAGCCAACTAAGGCGATTTTAAAGAATGGGGCGCGTTGTTTTCTTTGCACCCATCGTTCTTTATCAATCCTTGCCAGTCCTTTTTTTAAGACCGCAATCCGTTCTCGAATGCGTCGCCGGTCTACTTCCAATTTCTTCTCCCCGGGACCACGGGTTCCAATTCCACCGCCTAAACGCGATAATTCCACACCAAAACCAGTAAGCATTGTCGAACGATACTCCAATTGCGCCAACTCAACTTGAATTTTTGATTCCGCGGTTTTGGCGTGTTGGGCAAAAATGTCCAGAATAAGCGAAGTGCGGTCTATGGTTCGAACTCCAGTTGCCATTTCGATATTACGAATTTGGGAAGGGGTTAGGGGATCGTCAAAAATCAAAAGTTCGATTCGATGGCGTCGGCATAGGTCTTTTATCTCCTGAATTTTGCCTTCACCTAAAAGAAAAGCCGGATTGAATTTTGGTCGAATCTGTAAAATCTTTTCGACCACCACGCCTCCCGCAGTCAAAGTCAACGCCGCCAACTCCTCTAAGGAATCAATCTTTGCCCAGCGTTCTTGATTAGATTGTGCCACACCAATTAATAAAGCGCGTTCCGCCATCTTAGTTACGCTTTAAGACATAATTCAACCGCTGGATGATTGTAAAAAAACTACCAATTAAAATAATCCAAAATACGATCGGAAATAACCTTTTTTTCAAAAGAAAGGTTGCCAAAACTAAGAAGAGAAAGCGGACGGGGCGTTCAAAAATTCCGGTGCTACACTCATTGCCAATCCCTTGAGCACGAGCACGAATATAACTAACCAGTAATGAAGCAAAAAAGGTGATAAATATTAAAAGTGTAACACCTTGATTGGTCCGAAAATAGATGAAAAGTCCAAGCCAGACCAGAAATTCAGCGATTCGGTCAATTGTTGAATCTAAGAAGGCGCCTTTGGGATTAAGTCGGTTGCTCTGTCTTGCTACCTCACCGTCCACCGTATCGAAAAAACCGACTAAGAGCAAAAAGATACCGGCCCAGAAAAAATTTCCCACCGCAAAAAAATAAGCAACACCCAGACTCGCTGGCAAAGATAATATGGTTAATAAATCGGGTGGAAACTTTATTTTCACCAGCCAGCGGATGATCGGTTGTAACGGCTTACGGGCAAAAACCTTATACTCTTCCCGCATAACCTTCAACAATTAAAACAATTTCGCCTTTTAATTTCCGTTTGGCTAAAATCTCAATCACTTCGCTTATCTTCCCCCGAATCGTCTCTTCAAATTTCTTAGTAAGTTCCCGGACTATTACAATTCGCCGGTCGGCAAAAATTTCCAACATCGTATTAAGGGTTTTCAAAACCCGATTCGGTGAGTCGTAAAATATCATCGTTCTCTTTTCAAACTTCAACTCTTCCAATTTCTTCCTTTTTCGACCCTCCCTTTTTGGCAAAAAACCTTCAAAGGCAAACCGGTCCGATGGCAAACCCGAAATGACGATACCAGCCAAGATTGCTGATGGACCAGGAATTGGAATCACCCGCAAATTATTCTCAATTGCCGCTCGAATCAGATAAAAACCCGGGTCAGAAATCCCAGGAGTTCCGGCATCAGAAACTAAAGCAACCCTTTTCCCTTGCCGTAAAAGTTCCAAAATTTCAGCGGTCCGTTCCCGTTTATTATATTCGTGATAACTGATTAGACGATTTTTAATCTGATAGTGGCTAAGTAATAAGCCAGTCCTTCTGGTATCTTCACAGGCAATCCAATCAACTTCTTTAAGAACCGTCAAAGCCCGTAGCGTAATATCGGCAAGATTTCCGATTGGTGTGCTAACAATATACAAGCCTGCTTCTAAACTCAGATAATATATAATAACTTAATTTTTCAAAAAGTCAATTCCAATCAAACTAAAGCGCCCGCAAAGGAATTGACAATTGGTGGAATTTTGTTTAAATTGCCTGACATTCAATCTTAGTTTGGGTGAAAATGATTTTTTGTAGATTAATTCTTCTCGTTTTAGTCGTTGCGGTTAGTAAACCGAACGACTCTTTACCAAAATCCGATTCTTTTGAAATTACACCACGTCCGGTTCGAATTGGTTTAGCACTCTCCGGTGGCGCTGCCTTGGGTTTTGCTCATATCGGTGTGTTAAAGGTATTAGATTCGGTTGGGATACCAATTGTTGGCATTTCTGGTAACAGTATGGGTTCTTTAGTCGGTGGGGTGTATGCAGCTGGTTACAGTCCCACCGTAATGGAAAGTCTGGCGGTCAATGCTGATTGGTCAAAACTTTTCAGTTCCAATCCATCCTTTGGTTCCCAATATCTTCCGGAACGTCGGCAAAGCCAGCGCTATATTATTCAGTTACGCCATCGCAATTTTTTTCCAGCCCTACCCAGTGGTTTAATCTCCCTCCAAAATGTCGAATTTCTCTTAATGCAACTTTTAGCTGAGATTGAGTATCACACCAATTATAATTTTGATAGTCTGCCCATTCCTTATCGAGCGGTGGCGGTTGATTTACTCACTGGGCAAAAAAAGATTATAAAAAATGGCCGACTGGCTCAAGCAATTCGCGCCAGTATCGCCATCCCCGGTGTTTTTGCCCCGGAAGATTTCGCCGGCGAACAACTGGTTGATGGTGGACTCCAACAATATTTACCAGTTGACCCTCTATTAGAATTTAAACCTGATTTTATAATTGCAGTCTTAACGATGAAACATAGTCAGGCGGGTGGAAATTCGTTAATTGATGTTGTTTCGCGAACCATTGATGTAGTGGGGATTGAAGATTTAAAACGCCAGAAGCAATTAGCCGATATTCTGATTGAACCAAATGTTGATAAGTTTTTGCATTCTGATTTTGCCCGGGCACGCGAATTGATTGCAGTTGGTGAATCGGCAGCCCGTACCATACTACCAGAAATTTATAAAAAACTGGCTGGTTGTAAGCCCGTTAGCGTGCACAAAAAAATAATACCAAAGCCACTACCCTTAGTCCATTCAATTCGTTTTGAAGGACTAAGAATTACCCATCCCCGCTTATTAATCAGCGAAATAAGAACACGACCTGGTAGTTATTTAGATTTCAAACGCCTTATCAATGACCTAAACCGAATATTCAATACTGGACTTTTTGAGTCAGTGAACTATCGCTTAGAATTCACTGGTCAAGATTGGGTTGATATAATAATTAAGGTCAAAGAGCGCGCTTATGGCTTTTACTCCTTAGGGGTGCGTTATGATAATGCGGACAATCTTGGTTTAGGTCTGGAATTCGGACAAGGCAATTTAGGTGGGTCTGGTGCCAGTTTGCGTGGGGTTATGCAATTGGGCAATCCCAATGAATACCGATTAGGTTTAACCGGGACACGCCTCTTCCGTTTACCATTTGGTTATCGGCTGGACGGATTTTGGCGGTCAGTCGAACACTCTTATTGGCGCGATGGTGTATGGCAAGCGGATTATAATACCATCCATCGCGGTAGCGTTGTCGAAGCCGGCTATATATTAGGTCGGGATGCCTATTTCAATATTGGTCTAAAAGGGTATGAAGCTCGGTACTTAATGCCGCCTTTAGCCATTTTTGACTCAATACCAGAAAAAGAATGGACAATCGGTCCGAGTTTCCTTTTAGAATTCAACAACTGCAACGATTTATTTTTGCCCGGCCGGGGCTTAATCTATCGGTTTGATTTTTATCTCGCCAATAAAAAATTTAAGTCCGATAAAGAGTTCATAAAAATTAATTTTTCAATGGAACGGATTGCACCATTAACAACTTGGTGGCTTTGGCGCTACGGTTTTGAACTCGGAATGACTCGGGGCGAATTACCTTGGTCGGAATGCTTTCGCAGTGGCGGTGAAAATTTGGTTGGGTTCGCTAAAGATGAATTTACAACTAAAGATAAGGCAATAATTCGCCTGGGTACCGAGTTTCGACTCTTTCGCCTTTTCAACCGTGACGATTACCCGTTCTATTTTCAATTACTCTCCAATCTTGCTACTTTTCAAAGATTGAATCAATTCACTGATGCTCTCAAACTCGATTCGGTTCTAAATTGGGGATTTGGATTGGGAATAAGGACTAATACCCCTATCGGTCCTTTCCAACTAATTTTCGGTGTAGCTGATTTGATTAAATCATCATCGATGATTCGAGGTAATTTCTTAATTTCAGTTGGTCGAGATTTCCGCTATTTTCCGAACTGATTTCATCAATTCACTGTGGGCTGTTAGACTAATTATTTTAGGAAATTAATAAATAGACCAATCCAATCATCATTAAATCTTCGGTTTTTGCAAACTCAATTTAAAATCGGGTTTATTTATTGAAGCGAACCTGCCTTCGTTGACAAAAGATAACTGGCGCAATTTAAAGATTTATTCAGCAATTGGAATTTAAACAGATTGGGAAGATCGAGATGCCACTAATATTTTAATATTTTTTTAGAAACGCAACCATTATGGTCATAAAATCTAACTATATACAAACCATTAGGAATAGAGTTACCATTATTATCTAATGCATCCCAAGTTACAATTGAAGAAGAAAGGGAATTACTTGGAACCAAAAAATTCTTAATCAGTTTACCTGAAGCATTATAAATTTTTAATGAGTAACTACCGAGCAAATTCCATTGATTAAATATTGGTTTGAGATTTATCTTTTTGCGGAATGGGTTTGGATAAACTTGTAAATCAATAAGTGACAGGTTATCTCTTTTATTCTCGATAACACCGGCACTGCTGCGATATGCTCGGACATCAGTACCAACTCCACAAACAATTAAAATACCACCTTGACCAAGAGCAGGACCACCAATATTAACATTTCGAATTGGCGAATACCAACGAAGAGTCAGGTCAGGATTGAAGGCATAAAGTCCACCATTAGCGAAACCGCCATTAGTAACAAATATCTTTCCATCAGCATCAATTGCCATTCGGGGTTGAGCCGGAAAATCTATAAGAATTACATCCGAACTGTCAAGAATCGTACCATTATGCGCATCAATTCTTATCACTCGACCGGATTGGCTGTAACTATAAACACTGCCATCGGGTCCCACACCAAAGGAAGCAAATGGCACATAACCCAAAGGAACTCGCCACTTCTCTTCCAAAGCGGTATCAACATCTTGAAAAGCGATGAGATAATCAGTAGCTGGATTATTTTGGGTTCGTGGGGCATAAACCGTTCCATCTGGACCAACAAAAGGGGCGGCTTGCTGAACCAAACCGCCCAAACCCGGACTTGAGTATAAACGAACTCCGGTCTCAAGATTGTAAGCTGAGATTCTTGGCCCTTGTGGGCTTGCTTCCCAGGCATAACCAATATTACCAAAAATTGCTACTTCGCTACCATTAGTGGTTGGACTGGTGCGGGGCGTGGTCCAGATTGTAGTACCGTCATTAGCATTAATCCTTTTAATATTAGTAAAATTGCCAATAATTAAATCACCATTTTGAGCAAAACTTGCTCCTTCGGTTGAAGCCTCATCAATTAAATCCTGAGAACGCCAAATAATTTCACCAGTAAGAGCATCTAAGGCATAAAGATAAGAAGCATTGGTGTTACCCGAACGGGTAGCATAAACTTTACCATCGCGAATGGCGGATACCCGATTTCGCCAATCAGTTGTTGGAAAATCCACTGGTAAATCTTTGGTCCATAAAGTTTCGCCAGTCAATAAATCTTGGGCAACAATCTTTGTACCGTGTAATACATCGTTGAGATTTTGAATTCTATCCATTGCGACAATGTTACCTTCAATTACCGCAGGGTGGGCAACTACTGCTGATAAACCACCACGCCATAAAACGGTCGAATCAATCGGGCCAATTTCATCGGATAAGCCCGCTCGATTTGGTTTACCACCGGTTGCAACCGTCCAATCATCAGCTGATAAAGATAAAAAGATTACCAAAATGATTAACAATGAAAATTTAATTAATTTCATTATTCCTTTAACCTTGACCAAGATATCTTTCTGCCATAATTGCTGCCATTGCGCCATCACCGACCGCGGTAGCAATCTGACGCAATGTTTTCTTCCGCACATCACCCGCTGCAAAAACTCCTGAAATGCTGGTTTCCAGATTTTCATTGGTGATTACATAACCGGTCTCATCCAGATTGATTAAACCCTTGATAAAATCGGTATTGGGAAGAAAACCAACATAGATAAATAGACCGTTCAGTTTCAATTCGCTCTCTTGGTTAGTGTTTTTATCAACAATTATTATACCCTCCAATCGTTTCTCGCCTTTAATACTTTTCACCAGTTTGTTTAAAATAGTTTCAATATTGTTGATGGTGGAAATTTTTTCTTGAATACTGCGTGCGGCACGGAACTGGTCACGTCGGTGGATGAGATAGACCTTTTGAGCAATTTTACTCAAATAAATCGCTTCAGTCAGAGCCGAATCACCACCACCCACTACGCCAACTATTCGGTTACGGAATAATGGACCATCACATATCGCACAGTAGGATACACCTCTACCAACCAATTCCTTTTCTCCTGGAACACCAAGTTCTTTGTATCTTGAACCAGTGGCAATGATGACTGCTTTGGTTTGATATTCTTTTTTATCAGTTCGGATTATTTTGTCACCATTGCTGAGGATTATCTTTTCTACAACCTCGATGGCAATCTCAACTCCAAACTTTTTAGTCTGTTCGACCATTCGTTCAATTAGATTAACCCCTTCAATACCTTCGGGAAACCCAGGATAATTTTCAATGATGGGTGTTTTAGCGGCTTGACCACCTAAGGTCTCTTTTTCTAATAAAAGAGTTTTCAGCATTGCTCTGGCGCAATAAATCCCAGCAGTAAGACCAGCCGGACCGCCGCCAATCACAATTACATCATACATTTTAGCGAAGCAAAAGCATCTTTCTAATTTCTCTTTCCTGCCCGTTAGCTTTTAACTGTAGGAAATAGACACCTGCTGGCACAGGATAATTGTGTTCATCCCGACCGTTCCAAATTAGCGAATAACTGCCCGGTTTTTGTCGGCTCGCAATTAGGGTTCTGATATTTCGACCGGTAATATCAAGAATTTGTAGTGTTACATCACTTTCGTTGGGTAAGGAGTAACCAATTGTCGTTTGATTATAGAATGGATTGGGTAAATTGGGATAAAGAACTAACTGCCTTGATAATCCTTGTAACTGTTCATTTATACCGATTTCTGGACTCTGGATAATCCTTGCCATCCAGTCATGAAAACTCCAAAGCTGAAAGGTATCTTGATTCGATGACCAATAAGAACGATAATCTCGTGGCGGGTTAGCATCAGCACCAACGCCCATTGCTGGTGAACCACTGGGCCAATGCATCACCAACCAGAGGTCGTTAGCATCGAGCATCGTAACATTAAAGTTAAATTCAATCCAACCTGGTGCGACTGGAGTCGATACATTCTCAACCCGGGCTAAAATTACCGTGGTGTCAGGTCTACCATTGGCATCTTTACAGAGAATGACGTAGTCGAATGGGGTATTTGCCATATTGACATAAATTCTGCCACCCTGAATTGAAAACGGTGGCTGAAGCGTCGGTGTGAAACGGACATAGAACTTATCATTATTATTTCTACCCACCCAATAGAACGCTTCGTAAGTACCATCGTCATAAATAATTTCATAAGAACCTTGGAAAAATTTGTATAAGGTATCGTTTTCCGGTAGAAAATCATCGGTCAATCGCGTTATACCATAGGCAATCAAATTACCAATATAAGGAGTTGCGAAGCTCCTAAAGGTAAGAATTGCTGAATCACCAGGTTGGACCATAGAAGTCCGACCGGAGTCAAGATAGATATTGTTACCTAAAGAATCAAGAATCAAACAATAACCAGTAATTACATCAGGATAAGAACCGTTGTTCCGAACCAAGATTGAAGGGTTAAATTGATAGCCAATTGTCATCTCGTTAAATGGTGGGCTAACCTTTTCGCATTTGGCATCATGAAAACATTTGGTTACGAGACCTAACGTATCATCACCCGAATACTCATCGTTTATCAAATCGGTACAAAAGACGAATTTATAAAAATCATAGCCTGGCGGTGTAAAATTAGGAAAACTCACTTGTCTTGAAGTGCGGGGACTGAGATTACTAATAGTAATAGAATCACGACTTATCATATGATTTGTACCATCGTATATGGCAAGAATTGTCCAAAAGGTTTCGGTGCTGTCGCCAAAGTTATAAATAGTGGCTTGGGGTGTTATGGGATTACCGACTTGAAGATATGGGCTTGGATTATTAATTGCGGTGACACCGACATTATGAGTGAAAGTTGAACCAACTAAAATTGAGTAAACCTCACCCCCATTACCAAAACGATAGGCGTGAACCGCTTTGCCACCGGCAGCAACCAATTCGCCATTGTCCGAAATAGCAACTGCAAAGAGCGAACCAGGTTCTTCGTCTCGGGTAATACCAAAAATCGGTTGGGCAGAATTTCGGTCATGAACCGTTAAGACATAAGTTGTGCCACTCAAAGCGGTATCACCCCAAGACGCAACCGCAGCCCGACCACCATCAGCCGACAATGCCACCGAAGCGATTTGAGCACCATAGCCACCATAGCCTTGATACTGCCAAAGTGGATTAGATGAAGCAGAGTCGAAAAGACAAACTTTGCCGTTGGCATAACCAGTGCCTGCCAAAATCGTTGAACCATCAGCCGAAATTGCAACATCAGTTACCCAAGGCGTTCCAATATACCTTTGCCAGACCAAATTGTATTGGCTGCCGGTCCAACGATAAAGTTTCACATAACCGTAATAATCGCCAGTGACGAGAAGATGCCCATCGGCACAAATCTTGGCTGGATACTGGGTTCCGGTATTATAAGTTCCAATCGGCAAACCAGCCCGGCGAACACCATTCTCAAAAATAAAACAAGAATCATATACAGTCACTACCACAATTGAACCATCTGGATTTAGGTCTAATCCTTGTAACCGGTTACCTTCATTAAAAGTTGCCGTCCAAATTATATCACCAGTCAAAGCGTCAAATATATAAAGAGTTCCATCCCCTGTGGCAGCGGCGACCTTGCTACCATCCTTTGTGACTAAAACACAACTTTTTGCCGATTGAGGATAAGAATATTCCCAATCCGGTGATTGGCTATGGCGTGACCATTTATATGCTTTATAATTAGAACCAATACTTAATGCTGAAGCATCATCCGAAATCCCAATCCAATGTCCACCGTAGTTCCAATTAAATTCACCCGAATATTCCCAAATTGGGGCATTTGTGCCGGTTGAACGATAGAAGGCGGTCCGTTCGTCATTTAAATCCCAATAGGCAAAGATACCCATACCGTCACTCGAAATGCCAATCGCCTCAACAATTGCATAGCGATGGTTACGGTCAACAAAGATAACACCGGTGTCGGACCGAAAATAATCTTTAGGTATTTGCGAAGAATTGAGGCTTATGGTTTCTGTACCAGTCTCAATGATAATCTTTGCCACGGCTTGACCTTCAGCGGTTCTTTTAATTATGCTTTTCATTCCAACCGGATAAGATTGTTCTGCAGATTGACTCAATACCATACCGATAGTTACTATTGTTAAGATTATTAATCTTTTCATCTTACCTCCTTTAAAGTCCACCCGGTGTGGGCGAATTTTGCTAACTTCTTTTTCATTTAAGCAATTCGGCAAGGATTGCCCTTTGGATATGCAGACGGTTCTCAGCCTGTTTTAGAACAATTGAATGGGGACCGTCTAAAACCTCGTCGGTAATCTCTTCACCCCGATGCGCTGGAAGACAATGCATCACCTTATAATCGGGTAGCGCATTTTTCAATAATTTCTCATTAACCTGGAAACCGGCAAACGCTGGCTTTTTTATTTCCGCTTGACTCTCCTCACCCATTGATATCCAGGTATCGGTGTAAATAAATTCCCGATTCTTAACTGCCTCGACCGGGTCATTGGTGAATCTTATCTCAGCTTGACTACTTTTTGCCAATGCTAATGATTTATTGACAATTTCCCGATTTGGCTCATAACCTTTGGGGGTTGCTACAAAAAGCGAAGCACCTAAAATTGCTGAACCTAAAAGTAGGGAATGGCAGACATTATTTCCGTCACCAACCCAAGCAATCTTACTATTTTCTATCTTACCCTTAATTTCTAAGATGGTAAGAAAGTCAGCTAAAACCTGACACGGATGTTCTAAATCAGATAGAGCATTGATTACCGGAATATTAGCATGTTGAGCCAGTTCTAAGATTGTCGTATGAGCAAAAGTCCGAGCGACAATTGCGGAAACCCAAAGCGAAAGATTTTGGGCAACATCCTTTACCGACTCCCTTTTGCCTAAGCCAATATCCGAAGGGCTGAGATAGATTGGATTGCCACCTAAAGAATAGATTGCGGTTTCAAAAGTAACCCTTGTCCGCAAAGACGGTTTTTCAAACACTATGGCGACAATTTTGTCCTTTAATTTAGTTAAGGAACCAGTTTTGACCTTTTCTTTCAGTTGTTGAGAAAGACTAAAAAGGTGACAAATCTCTTCGAGTGTCAAATCGCTAATTGAACAGAGGTCTTTCTTCATAAGATATACCGACTCAAATCCTTATTAGCAACGATACTTCTCAATTTATTGCGAACATAATCCGCATCAATCCTTACCGCGCGGACCGAAGGGTTGGGCAGTTGAAATAAGATCTCTTCAAGTAAAGCATTCATTACCGTATGGAGCCGACGCGCCCCGATATTTTCAGTTGATTCGTTCACCGCGGCAGCAATTTCGGCAATCGCCGGAATAGCATCTTCGGTAAACTCCAATCGAACATCCTCAGCCGACAATAATGCGGTATATTGTTTAACCAGTGAGTTTTCGGGTTCAACCAAAATTCGTTGGAAATCCTCCTTACTTAAAGAATCAAGCTCAACCCGAATTGGAAACCGACCTTGGAGTTCAGGGATTAAGTCCGATGGTTTGGCATTATGAAACGCACCAGCCGCAATGAAAAGAATATGGTCGGTTCGAATCATACCGTATTTGGTTAAAACATTGGTTCCTTCGACAACTGGTAAAAGATCACGCTGGACCCCTTCCCTGGAGACATCCGGTCCTACTGTACCCGAAGCACCAACAATCTTATCAATTTCATCCAAAAAGATTATTCCAGAGTTCTCCACCCGACTTTTAGCTTCGGCAATCACTTCATCCATATCAATCAGTTTATTCATCTCCTCTTGGGTTAAGATTCGTTTGGCTTCTTTGACTGTTACCTTTCGTTTTTTGGACTGTTTGGGTAGCACCGAAGCTATCGCATCTTGAATTTCTAACCCAATCTCTTCTGCACCAACTTGGGAAAAGACTTCAATAAAGGGAACAGCAGGCCTGGCGACTTCAATTTCCACTAACCGATTATCGAGTTTCCCTTCGACTAATTTTTGTTTCAGTTCGTCACGAGTCTCGGTTTCCAAAATTCCGGCTAAAAGATTAAGAATTTTCCGCTGGGCTAAATTCTCTGCCCGCTCCATAACTTGGGCGGTCTTTTCCGCTTTCACCATATTGACGCCAATTTCCATTAAATCCCGAACCATTGATTCGACATCGCGACCGACATAACCAACCTCAGTAAATTTTGATGCTTCAACTTTGACAAATGGTGCCTGCGCCAATTGCGCCAGCCGTCGGGCAATCTCCGTCTTACCCACCCCGGTTGGTCCAATAAGGATGATATTATTGGGGTAAATTTCTTCCCGAAGTTTCCCTTTCACTTGTTGGCGGCGCCAGCGATTCCGTAAGGCGATCGCCACTGCCATCTTCGCCTTTTTCTGACCAACAATATAACGGTCGAGCTCTTTGACAATCTCGGCCGGAGTAAGAAATTTGGTATTAAGTTTTTTAACCGCTTCCATCTTACTCACTTCTTGGGTAAAACATATAAGACATTATCTAACGGAATTGCGGCTTCAGGTTGTTTTGCGTTCTCATCCGGAATTTCGGTCTTCACGAATCTAACATTTACCGCTTTAATGCAACCATCCCGAATTGTATAACCCTCGCACTCCACATAGCCCCCTGATTTTAAATAAATCACTGGCATCGTTATTCCTTTTCCGGTATCGGCAAGGTGCAACGGGTTGGTTTGTCGATCCGAAAACCTAAGGCGTAATCGGCTTGTAAGATTTTATGGATTTCTCTCGAACCTTCGTAAATCTGAGCACCTTTCGAATTGCGGAAAAATCTTTCCACTGGATAATCATTAGCATAACCATAGGCGCCATAAATTTGAACTGCGTTCGAAGCAGCACGTTCCGATGCTTCACAAGCATACCATTTCGCTAACGATGTCTCTTTCGTATTGCGTAAACCCTGATTTTTACACCAACCGGCTTTCAGCCAGAGTAGTCGAGCAATCTCAAAGCTCGCTTGCATATCCGCAATCATCTCCTTAACCAATTGGTGTTGACCAATTGGAACACCAAAGGTCTTACGTTCCAAACTATATTTCACTGAAGCATCGAGGCAGGCACGAATTAAACCAGTTGCCCCAGCCGCAACCGTATAGCGACCTTGGTCTAAGGCAAACATTGCAATCTTAAAGCCTTCGCCCTCAAAACCTAACAAATTTTCTTTTGGGACCTTGACATCACTCATTGTAATTGAACCAGTATTGCCAGCCCTAATCCCTAATTTACCATGAATCGTGCCGGTAGTGAGTCCTGCCATTCCCCGTTCGAGAATGAAGCAACTGATGCCCGAATGGTCGCGCTTTTTCTGTTTTGCCAGGTCGGTCCAGGCAAAGACGATAAAATTATCGGCAACATCGGCTAAAGAAATCCACATCTTCTCACCATTCAGAATATAGTAATCGCCTTTTCTTTCCGCTCTACTTTCTAAGGCAACAACATCGCTACCAGCATTAGGCTCGGTTAAACCAAAAGTGGCGATCTTTTCTCCTTTCGCCTGCGGCACAAGATATTTCTTCTTCTGTTCCTCATTACCCCAGGTCAAAAGCGTTAAACTATTAAGACCAATATGGACCGAAAGAATTACCCGGAGTGAAGTGTCAACATATTCCAATTCTTCGCAAGCCAGCCCTAAACTGATATAATCAAGTCCGGTTCCACCATATTTTGTAGGAATACTAATCCCCAAGATTCCCAATTCGGCCATCCGCTTAAGAATATTTTTGTCGAAAAATGCCTTTTCGTCATTTTCCCGAATCTTAGGTTGAACTTCATTCATAGCAAAATCTTTGACCAATTTCTGGACCATTTTTTGTTCTTCAGTGAAACTGAAATCAATCATCGCTCTCTCCTTCCTTTTTTAAATTAACCCTTTTATAAATATAATCAATATTGCGCAAAAGCAATTTCAAGTCGAAGACCTTTTCTAACTCTTTTGCCGTTAAATATTTCTTTACTTGCGAATTTTTCATTGCCAACTCTTTGAAACTTAACTTTTTTTCTGAAGATGCAAAGGAAAGTTTTTGAGTTAAACGGTAAGCGGTAGTTTTGGCCATTTTTTTCTTTAGTAGGGCAAGCATTAGATTTTGGGAAAAATATTGGTCAAGGCTTTGGGCAAGATTTTTTGCCATCCGAGACGGATAGACAACCAGACCAGTTAAAATCTTATTCAGCAGTTTAATCATATAATGGATTAAAGTGGTGCTATCCGGTAAGGTGATACGTTCGACCGAGGAGTTAGTTAAGTCTCGCTCGTGCCAGAGCGCAATTGTTTCTAATCCGGCTAAAGCATTGGCCCGCACAATCCGGGCAAGACCGCAGATACGTTCGGAAAGTTCTGGATTCTTTTTATGAGGCATTGCTGAAGAACCGGTCTGGCCCGGGGCAAATGGTTCAGCAAGTTCGGCAATGTCACTGCGCTGCAGGTTGCGGATTTCCGTAGCAATCCGCTCCAAACCACCAGCCAGGATTGCTAAATTGGCTAAAAGTTCCGCATGCCGGTCACGGGGAATTACCTGGGTTGCTACTGGCTCAGGCTTTAAACCCAACTCTTTCAAAGCTAAAGCCTCAACCTGAGGTGAAACCGTGGCATAGGTACCAACCGCACCAGCAATTTTGCCAAACCGAAGGTCTTCACGAACCTGTTGTATCCGAGCGAGATTGCGCGCCAGCTCTTCATACCAGGACAAGCACTTAAAACCAAAGGTGATTGGTTGAGCATACATACCATGGGTTCGACCAATCATTATAGTTTCTTTATGGGCAATTGCTAATCTCTGAATTGTCACCAATAATTCCGATATTGCCTGGATGATATAATCACAGGCTTTGATCAAGCGTAAAGAAAGCGCGGTATCCACAATATCATAAGAGGTTAGACCAAAATGGAAATATTTTGCCTCGGGTCCGAGGGAAGTTTCGACACTCCGCAAAAATGCCACAAGGTCGTGCTTGGTCTTTGCTTCGTACTTTGCAATCTGTTTGAGGTTAAATTTGGCTTTAGCGATTTTCCTGTAAGCTGATTTTGGAATAACACCAATTTGAGCTTGGGCGCGGGCGACCGCCTGTTCAACCTTTAGCCAGAATTGATATTTATTCGTCTCCGACCATAATCCTGCCATTTCTTCAGTTGTGAAACGCGGAATCATCAAATTGAATAGAAAAAGCGTAGCCGCTCGCCAAAACGGTCAATTAAAATATTCAGTCGTCGGTAAGGTTTTGCCGCAAGTTGAGCAAAGTGAAGTGCATCGGTTGGGACCTCACCATTAATTGAGAGAATAACATCCCCCACTTCAATTCCCATTGTTTCGCCAACTTTATTTGGTTCAACTTCAATCACCAAAACGCCGCTGTTGAGATATAATTGATATTTCCGAACCAGTTTTGGATTAATATCGGTCACAGTGATACCGAGAGCGGTTTTAATTCTTCGCACCTTCAGTTCATTAGTTGCGGTTGTTTCAATCTTTTTCGCCTCTTCAATAAATTTCTTTATCCGATTAATTGGTATCGCAAATCCAATTCCTTCCGACCCGCCCGCTTGGGAAAAGATAAAGGTATTAATGCCAATTACTTCACCTAAAGCATTAACCAAAGGTCCACCGGAATTGCCACGATTGATTGCGGCATCAGTTTGAATCATATCTTTATAGATTCTACCTTCCCTTTGCCCGGCTTTCACGGTTCGATTAAGTGCCGAAATGACACCAACTGTCACGGTTGGTCGGGTGTCCTCAAGTAAAAAGCCATAAGGGTTACCTAATGCAATTGCCCATTCGCCAATCAACAGATTATCAGAATTCCCCATAACCGCATAAGGTAAGTCTTTGCCCTTTATCTTAAGTAAAGCGATGTCTTGGGAATGGTCAATATCAATAATTTCGGCATCGAACTGTCGGCTATCCGGTAGCGTCACTTTAATCTTAGTGGCATTTTCTACGACATGACTATTGGTCAAGATATAACCGTCTGAACTGATTATTACGCCGGAGCCAAGACTTTTAATCTGTTCTCGAAATTGGCGTCTTGGGAAAAAATCAGAAAAGAATTCATCAAAAAATGGGTCAGTGAAAAAAGGAGTTGTGGTGACAATGCGAACTTGAGTTACTGTAATTGAGACAACCGCCGGGCTAACTTTTTGAGCCGCTTGGACTATAGCATTTTGTCGCGAGGCAGTAATATCGATTTGAGTAGTTTGAGCCGTAACGGTGTTAAACTGCGAATGAACCGGCAATCGCTGCCAGATGCCCAAAAAGGCAACAATTAAAATCGTAAGTCCAATAAGAATTAGAGCAAAACGACTCACTATCATATTCTAATTGCCAAAAACCAAAAGTCAAGAATTGAATTTATGAAATTGGTGCTTAAATTTTTAAAAAGTTGCCGGCCAAGAGGCAAACAGTTAAAAAAGAAATAACATTATAGAGAGATTTTTTAATCAGCTTCTCTTTAAATGAATGATAATCAAAATTCTTGCACATTAGCTTAAATTGTATGCCGGCGAAGACCGATCAAGCGAAAATTTTGGGTTGTTCAATTGGCACAGTAGCTGGTTAGCAAGTTGGAATAGATATTGGGTTTCTGTAGTCCTTAATTTTAAATTCTCATTCGCTAAAAGCATTTTAATTATTCCACTTAAAAGTAGAATTAAAATTAAGCCAAAATTTCTTTTAAGTATTTAATATTTTAATGGCTTATATCAAATTTCGCTTGGGGAGGGGGTATCGTATAGGGGGCTACCCCGTAGGCTACCCCCTAAATTGCCTCGTAGGTTACTTCCGGAGTTGCCTCGTAAGTTGGTTCGGGGGCTGGTTGGTAGGCAGGTTGGGGAGCGACTTTGTAGGCGACCTCCGGAGCGACTTGGTAGGCAACTTGGGAAGCAACCTCGGGGGCAGGTTAGGGGGCTACCCCGTAGGTTACTTCGGGAGTTGGCTCGGAGGCTGGCTGCTCTTGACATTCCGTTTTCTCTAAATATAATAAATTAGTAATATATTAAACAAATTAGACTTATGAAAATAAA
>JBDRUX010000037.1:0-21598 GCA_039801565.1 Caldifarciminota bacterium | reverse complement strand
AATCTGCCTGTGCTTTAGCAGACAGGTCCGGGCTAATAATGAGCCACTTCGGCTCATTCTCCCCAAAAGAAAAAGACTTTTTGTCGGGGATGCAACCCGATTCGGGTTTGTTTTGTTGTTATTGCGGAGCATTGCTCCTCCTTTCTTGAGTTTGTTTGTTCTTTTATGTTCCTCAAAACACCGCTTATTACAACCTCGATTTATCTGAAAACATAATGATATAAATAAAATCATTTGTCAAGAAAAACTCGTTTTCGTCAAGAGCGTGAGATTTTTAAGTATATTGAACTATAATAGCCGTTCCGAGCTAATAGAGAATAAATTTTATCGAAGGTTGGTTGGGGATTGAATAGTAAATAGATTTGGGGAGCGACCTCGTAGGCGACCTCGGAAGCAGTTTAGGAAGCGGGTTAAGGGGTTGCCTTGGGAGCAGCCCAGTAGGCAATCTGGGGAGCAAGCAGGTAGGCGGGTACCCGAGCCGGCTGAAAACTGCGTTTTATTACTACCGTCCAATTATTTTCACCAGTCCATTACCCCTATCACTAATTTTGGGAACCACCTGATACCTTGCCGGAAGAATTAGTTCAAGGTAAAAGATAGTGCCGACTCTTGTTGTTTTACGACTGAATAAAAATGATTTAAGGTGTTCAAATGGTTCAATTCCTAATTCTATTTGCTTTAAATCCAAGTGGGCTTTTAAGCAGAGTATTGTTAAAGAGAAAAAATCTTTTGACAATGTGACACAAGTGATTATAATGTCGAGGTGCGATTCTCGGTTGATTTCAAGATAATGTTAGCTGAAAAAATGAAAACGCTCCGATATTGTTCGGAAAGGAGATAAAATGGACCTTTTTAATATCTACACTTCACCTAACTCGTTTTTTACGAAAATCGCCGAAAAGCCAAAATGGTTGATACCGTTAATTCTTGTCGTGGTATTTTCGGTTCTTTTGTCTTTAGTCGCTATTACCAAAACCGACTGGGAAACGCAAAAAACAAAAGTACGCGAACTTTTAGAAAAGCGAAATGTTCCGCCTGAACAAATTGAGAAGATAGTTGCAGCCATTAATCCAAAAACCGGTTTGGTCCGTGGCTTAATTGCGGTATTAATCATTACGCCGCTTGGTATTCTAATTTTTACGACGATTCTGAATTTAATGATACCACTTTTAGGTACCAGTGGTTCGTTTAAAAAGACCTTGGCAGTTACAACCAATTCTGCTCTCATTAGAATTCCATCGGCAATTGTTAAAGTGGTCTTGATGCTTCTTAAAGGCTCATCCGATGTGACAACCAGTCTTATTCTCTTTTTTCCCAAAATGTCCGATAAGGGATTTATTTATGGTTTATTCTCAAGGATTGATTTTTTTACCATTTGGGAATTATTCCTGGTGGCATTGGGATTAAAGATTCTATTTAATATTCCGGGCAAGAAAACTTATTATACGGTATTTGGCATTTGGCTATTGTATGTTATCATCTCGTCAATCTTCCCGACTCGATTTGGTGGCTAATTCTTTGTGATACTCATCTTAACATTACTTTTTATTTCGGTTGACACATTGCGTCTTACATTAGATGATGCATTAAAAATCGCTAAAGAGAAAAGCCCAGGTCAAATTGAGGCAATCTTAGATTCCCGAACTGGTCGGTCAAAATTTATCCGCAGTGTTACCGCTTTACTACCCAGAATTCAAGCCACTGCCAATTATTCAGTGACTTCAAAACCAATTACGACTCGCACCTGGACCGGCTCAATCGGTCTAAATCAAGTAGTATTCAGTGTTGACATCTTCGGCAATCTAATCATCGGCAAAAATACTTTTGACTACTATCAGCAGAAGGCGAAAGATGCGACTAATAATTTAGTTTATAATATTAAAAGCGGTTATTTCAATCTTATTAAGTTTTATAATCTCCATACGATTGCCCAAGCGTCTTTGAGGCGTGCCACGGAAAGTTATAATCTAATGCAGGAGAAGTTTCGGCTTGGCCAAATTTCCCAGATTGATTTGTTGCGGGCGGAAGCATTTATGACCCAAGCCGAAATTGATTTATTGACCGCGGATAAGAATTTAAAGGTCGCCAACGAAGATTTTAAAGGACAGTTAGGAATTGAAAAGGATGTCCTTATTAAGCCCGTTACCGAATTGACCGAACCGGCTGATTTCGAATATAAAGATTTGGAATCAATATGGTATGAGGTATTAGAAAATAATCCGAGTTTGAAGGTTGCTCGCCAAACCCAAAAGATTGCCCAACTTAATCTATGGCGGGCAATTGGTCAGATGTTGCCAGAAATTAATTATTATCTTACCAATAATTATTCCGATACGGTTCTGCCCAAGAGTTTCCGCTATTGGCAAGAACACGATAGAACGACTTTTGGCTTTACCTTCAATTTCCCAATCTTGGAATTAAAGTCGGTAATCCATAATATCTACGATGCCCAACTCGAATCGCAAAATGCATCGGTTCGGTTAAAAGAATCAACAATCGCCTTACGAAAAAGTATAACAAGCGCATTTTTGTCTTTTCAAGAAGCCAAAGAGCGTTACAATTATGCACAAAAGAATCTTAAGTTGAACCAGCAGCTTTACGAGTTGGCAAAAGAACAGTTTCGGTTAGGGGCTTTGAGTATCCTTGACTTATTTGATATTGAACTTAAACTCGGTTCAGCACAAACCACTTATATCAATGCCTTAGCCGATACGCATACTAGTAAGGCTTGGCTCGACTATTTATTAGGAAAATAAGACCGGAGGTTTTGATGAAAAAAAGCAAGACAATAATAATTGTTATTGGTGTAATTATTATCCTGGGGGTCATCATTAGTTTAAATCTCATTACTTCGAAACCCGGGGAAGAAGTTATCGTCACTGCCGCCAAATTCGGGTCAATTTTGGCAAAGATTTCAGCCACGGGTGAACTGAAAGCAGCCTTGCAGGTCAATCTCCAAGCCCAAGTGATGGGAACAGTTGATAAACTCTATGTCCAAGAAGGTGATGTTGTAAAGAAAGGTCAACTCCTTTGCCAACTCGATAGGAAAAGTTATGAGGCTGATATGTTATCCGCTAAGGCGCGCTACGAACAAGCAAAAGCTGTCTATGCGCGTAATGAAACTCTTTATGCCCGCAATTTAATTGCTCAGGAACAATTTGAATCTTATAAGATGCAATATGAGGTAGCCAAAGCCCAATACGAACAAGCCCAGGACCGTTTGGCTAAAACTAAAATCACTGCCCCAATTTCTGGCACCGTGGTGAAAGTTAATATCGAAGAAGGTGAGACTGTAATCATTGGAACGATGAATAACCCAGGAACCGTGATGATGGTGATTGCTGATTTATCCCAGATGTTGGCAATTGTGAAGGTGGATGAGACTGATATTCCTTCCATTAAATTAGGACAAAAGGCAGAGATTACAATTGATGCCCTGCCCGATACAGTATTTGAGGGAATTGTGACTAAGATTGGTTATATGCCGGTGCAAAATATCCTTCAGACCACTGAGACCGGTACTGATTTTGAAGTCGAAGTGAAACTGACTAAAACGAATGCAACGCTGAAACCAGGAATGACTGTTTCAGCTGACATAATCACTGCCGAAAAAGAGAGTGTCCTGGTCGTTCCCATCCAAGCAGTGGGCAAACGAAAAGTAAAAGGTATTGAGACTCAAGCCTTATTCGTTGTCGAAAAAGGAGTTGCGAAACTTAAACCGGTAAAGACCGGCTCTGCCAGTGAAACCGAAATCGAAATCATTGAAGGAATCAAGCTGGGTGATAAGGTGATATCCGGTCCTTATAAGGTATTAGCCAAACTGAAAGACGGCGTTAAAGTAAAAACCTTAGAAGAAAAGAAGTCTTAACTCAATTGATGGTATTGATTAGAACCGAAAACATAACTAAGGTCTATAGTTTAGGTAAAACAGTAGTTGAAGCGTTAAGGGGCATAACTTTAACCATTGAGCAGGGCGAATATGTAGCAATTATGGGTCCATCGGGTTCGGGCAAGTCAACCTTGATGCATCTTTTGGGTTGTCTTGATACCCCAACCTCGGGTAAATATTATTTTGAAGGCAAAGATATATCTACCTTAAACGACCTGGAACTGGCGGCGCTTCGGAATCAGAAAGTCGGTTTTGTCTTTCAGACCTTTAACCTTTTACCCCGGCTCACCGCCTTAGAGAATGTTGAACTACCTTTGGTCTATGTTGGAGTGAATAAAAGATTAAGGCAGAAGAGAGCCCAAGCGATGTTAGAGCGGGTTGGATTAGCCGACCGGCTTTCGCATCGGCCCAATGAGTTATCTGGTGGCGAGATGCAAAGAGTTGCTATTGCCCGTGCCTTGGTCAATACCCCTTCGGTTCTCTTAGCCGATGAGCCAACCGGTAACCTCGATTCTAAGACCGGCGCCGAAATTATGAAAATCTTTGACACCTTAGCCAATGAAGGTAATACGATAATCTTAGTCACCCATGACCAAAATATTGCCCGTTATGCCAAAAGAGTAATTCACATCGTTGACGGTAAAATAATTGATAAGTAATGAAGTTTAGGGAAACCTTACTCTTATCGTTCGAAACTTTTCGTTCGCACCGATTGCGTTCCTTTTTAACGATTTTAGGGATTGTAATTGGGGTTATGACCGTAATTACTATCCTTTCGCTCATTCAGGGTTTAAACGCCTCAGTCGAAAGTCAAATTCAATCGTTAGGTTCTAATACTATCTTTGTCCAGAAGTTCTCCTGGGGAATGGGTTCCCGATTTGATATTGACGAATTGCGGAAGCGAAAAGAGTTAACGCTTGAAGATGCCGAAGCGATTGCTAAACTCCCGGCTGTGGCAAAAGTCGCACCGCAAAAAGACTACGAGGTCTCAACTTTGACCTACCGGGGTAACAAGGTAACTCGGGTGGAAGTTATTGGTTCAACCCCGGATTTACAATACACCGCTAACTATTCGGTTGAAGCTGGCCGGTTCTTTAATCAGGAAGACCATCGGCGAAAAAATCGGGTTTGTGTTATTGGTGGCTACATCGTAGACAATCTGTTCCCCTACGAAGACCCGATCGGTAAACAACTTAATATTCAAGGTCACAAGGTTCTAATTATTGGAATCTTAGCGCGAAAGGGTTCTTTTTTCGGGCAGACCCAAGACAACGTTATAATTATGCCACTAACTACTTTTGAGAAGATATTTCCGAAACCGACCGGTTTTGCCGCAGTCTTTCGTAGTCTGACGATCCAGGTTATGCCGAAGAGCGGCAAAAAAGTTGACGAAGCGATTGACCAGATTCGCGAAGTTTTGCGAAGAAGACGCGGTTTAGGTTATGATAAACCGGATGATTTCGGTATCAATACCCAAGAGACTTTACGTCAGATTTATAAAAATATCACAAATATCGCATTCATTGTGGTTATTGCGGTTGCGACTATCTCGTTAGTAGTTGGTGGTATTGGGATTATGAATATAATGCTCGTCTCGGTAACCGAACGGACCCGGGAGATTGGTTTACGCAAAGCGATTGGTGCCAGTTCCCGGGATATACTAAATCAATTTCTCTATGAGGCGGTTTCACTTTCGGTAATCGGTGGTGGAATTGGCATTGCGTTAGGTATTGGCATAGCAAAAATTATCAGCCTAATTTCACCATTAAAAGCCGCTGCTCCATTTTGGACAATCATTTTAGGTTTTGGTTTTTCGGCTGGGGTAGGAATCTTTTTTGGCATCTATCCGGCAAATCGCGCCAGTAAACTCAATCCAATCGAAGCCCTAAGATATGAATAAGTTATATTTATTGACACAAAATTAAATTTTATTATAATTTAGTAAATGCCAATCAAAGAATATCAATGCAATGGTTGCCAAGAGGCTTTTGAGGTTTTACTATTGAACAAAGCCGATGAAAAAGATTTACGCTGTCCCAAATGTGGTAGCCGAAAATTGACTCTTTTGCTTTCTGCCTTTGCGGTCGCTGGCACCGAAAAGAAGGTAATTTCCTCAAAAGGCTCTTGCACCGGTTGTCAAACCAAGACCTGTAGTACTTGTAAATAGGAGGAAAAATGACCATCACCAAAGCTAATTTGGTTGAGGAAGTAGCCAAAGAGATGGCACCCCGTATCACGAAGCGGGATGTTTCACGAATTGTCCAAAAGTTTTTAGATGCAATGATTCAGTCGTTGGTCAAAGGTGACCGGATTGAAATTCGGGGTTTTGGTATTCTCAAGACCAAGCTCCGTAAACCAAAAGTCGCCCGTAATCCGAAGACCAATCAACCGGTCAACATCCCAACCCGTCGCGTTCCAGTTTTTAAGGCATCAAGATTATTAAAGGCAAAAATTGCTAAAGGGAGTTAATTAATATGCCTTGCGGACGTAAGCGAAAATTAAGAAAGATTAAACGGCATAAGTTCAAAAAACGCCGGAAAGCAAATCGCCATAAGAAAAAACTCCGCTAACCGGAACTACTGAACTTTTTCGATTGGCGAGATGTCGGCAAGGGCTTAAACTGTAAATATTTTACTTGAGCTCTTAATTAACCCAGATAATTTCCTTTAAATTTCTGAATAACCTAAAGAGTTAAAGCTTAAATACTTCGTGTTCCTGACGTTTCCGATTCGTGCCAACCCAAGGTAACACTCTCAATAGTTAAGGTATCAATGATGGCATCTTCTACTAACTGCCGAGCCATAAACCAATCGCCTTGATTGAACGACCGTAACGCTTGTTCGTAAGATGGCAGGAGTATCTCTTTTGCTTCCGAGATAAATTTTTTGTCCTGCGCCTTGAAATTATTGCTGTCCATTCGTTCAATTAATTTGCGCAACCTCAAAAGTTGAGCCCGGGCGCTCTCTTTTTCTTTCTCTCCGCTCGTTGCCAGAAATGATTTAGAGAGCGTCCGTAACTCTTGCATATGTTTACTGATATACTCTTTAACCCGGTTGGTTAGTTTTTCTCGTCCGTTATCCATTACACCCTCCTTGGATTATGATTATTTTCGATTAAAACTTTTTGCGTCAACTGGGCAAAACTAATTCCTAAGACATCTTTTTCTAAATCAACTGTCTCAACAATTATTTCTTCAATCAGATTCCTCGTCGTATCAATTTCCATCGAGTCGATTTGGGATGGAATCTTGGCAAAAAGTTTTTTTAGCCGGTTTTGGGCGAAACTTAAACCCACACGGTCGGATTCCGTTAAATATTTGCCAAACGGATTAATCCCTTTGACTATACGATGGGCGCGAGTGAGGTAAAAACTACAACTTTTCGGGTCATTTTGCAGCAAAGCTTCATTTGCCTGCAAACTAAATTCCCGAATTAACCGGATATGACGCAAATAATAATTCTTGCCAAATTCAGAAAAATTCACCTTAGGATTCATATCACCCCTCCTAAATTATAGATTTCGGTATTCATTTGCTAATTTGGGTTCTTGATTCTTGCCATCAGTCAAAAGTGCTGTAATCTTTGCCAAAAGGGTTTTCGGTTCAAACGGCTTAGTTAGGTAGTCATCAGCACCAACCTCTTTTGCCAATTTCTGGTCTTGTTCTGAAAAGCGCGCTGAGACAATGATAATTGGAATCTTTTGGTAGCGTTTGTCATGTTTTAAAATTCCACAAATCTGATAGCCATCAATGCCTGGTATCATCAAATCCAATAAAATCAAATCGGGCACACTGCGATTTATCGTTGCTAGTGCTTCCATCCCATCTTTTGCCGATAAGATTTCATAGCCATAACTTTCTAAAATCGCACTATTCACTGCTAACATATCGGTTTCATCATCGACCAAGAGAATTTTTTTCTTAATTTCGTTTTCCATCATCTTAAGCAGTCCTATAATCTAAGGCTTGTCGTAAACGACCAACTGTCTCTGAATTGAGACCATTGCTGGCAGCAAACTCCTTTAAAAATCGAATGATTTGATTGAAATCGAACGGTTTCAATAAGATTAATTGGGCGCCCAAATTTTTTGCTTGGTCAATTAATTCCGAATAGGCGTAGGCGGTCATCATCACCACAGTTGTGTCAAAACCATTACTCTTTATCCTTTGAAAAGTTTCTACACCGTTCATCTCCGGCATCAAGGTATCCAGGAAAACAATATCGAAGGGTATGCTTTTCAATTGCTGGAGGGCCTCAAAGCCACTGGAAACACAAGTAACATCATATCCTTCAGAACGCAGATAATCCGAAAATACTTCCTGCAGACTGATATCATTATCGACAATCAGAATCTTTAAAGGGTTATTCATAAGATACTCGGGTTCGGAAATTCAAGAGTAACTATCGTGCCAACTCCGACTTCACTTTGCACCGAAATTTTTCCTTGATTTGCTTCAACTAGTTGCTTGGTTATACTTAAACCCAAACCGATGCCATTGCGTTTGGTGGAAAAGAGCGGCTGGAAAATCTTAGTTAGGTCATTAGGCGCAATTCCACAACCGGTGTCAGCAATTTGATACAGGAAACGGTTATCATCTGAAGTCAAACTAATTTTCAGTTTGCCACCGCTTGCCATTGCGGCGACTGCATTCGTGATAAGATTTAATAGCACGATTTCAATCTGGTCAGGGTCAACTAATATCCGAGCACCTGGATTTTGTTCATTCCATTCCAATTCGATATTCTCAGGCAAAGGGTAGCGCATTAAGACCTCTTTAACCGGTTTGGCTGGGTCAATCCATTGTTTCTGGGGTTCTCTTTGGCGAATGAAATGTAACAGATTGGCGATTATCTTATTACTGGTTTCTGCCTCACGCCGAATTATCGCCAAATACTTCCGAATATCAGCCTCTTTTAATTTTTTCTCAACTAAATAAGCCGAGTTTTTAATGATACAAAGCGGATTGCGCAATTCGTGACCAATTGCTCCGATCAATTGACTAATCTCAGTTAACCTTTTGAACCTTTCGAAATCTTTTACTAATTCATTTTCCGGAACAATTGGCCTAATACAAACTAAAAGGCCAACCTGCTCGCCGTTTTGCAAAATTGGTGCGCCATCTATCTCGGCTTCGAATACTGAACCATCGCTTATTTTGACGAGTTGCTTCTCCTTGACTTTTTCTCCCAAAAGTAATCGCCCAAAAAGGAACTTGGCGGATTCGAGCGCTTCGATTGGAATTAAGACATCAATTAAGTCATTGCCGATAATTTCGGGAAGACGAAAACCCGAAAAACGCTCAAACGCTTCATTACAAATTACCACCTCATTCTTTAGGTCAAGAACCACAGTGGCTATAGGTAAAGTTTGAAAAAGGTTCTGATAGTGAACCGATTTTAAGACTCTTAAGTCTTCGGTTAGATTCTCAATCGAATTTATTTTGAGTTGACCCCTAAACAAATCACCCTCCTGTTTATCTATTCTCTATTAGCATTTTCTATGCCAAAACTTCTATTTATAACACTCCGAAAAATAATGTCTTATAAAAATATCCTTTTATTAGCTTTTCTGTGACAATCTATCTGGATAATTGGCTTTGCTCCTAACTATTTAAAATTTGTAGACTTAACTTTTGCGACACCGCGGATTAGAGGCGAATGGGAGAATTTGAACCCTTTAAACTTTTTAAACAATTTTAGCTTCCCACTTCCTTGGCTGTTGACATATTATCCAATTTTGCTATGCTATAAATATGATTTTGGCTTCGGACATTCGAGATGGCGCGGTATTGAAATTTGGTAACGAGCTCTTTAGGGTTATAACGGCGGAATTCAAGGCCGGGACTGCTAAGATGGGCAGTTTAGTACATCTAAAGTTACAAAATATCGCTACTCGAACAATGACCGAGAAACGGCTCCACCCCGAAGAAAAAGTGGAAGATGTCACCTTAGAACGAGTGACCGCAGAATATTCTTATCAGGATGGTGAAAGTTTTTATTTTCTTCATCCTGAGACTTATGAGCCGATTGCCATTGAGAAATCAAAGATTGGTAACTTTGATAAATTTTTGGTTCCCGGTACAAAAGTGCGAATTGAATTTTATGAAGGCTTGCCGGTTGATGTAGTGATTCCGAAAACTGTCGATTTAAAAGTTACTAGCACTGGAACCGGTGTCAAAGGAGAAACCGATGCTGCTTATAAAACTGCCCAATTGGAAAATGGTATGGAGATAATGGTACCGCAGTTTATTAAGACTGGGGATACGATTCGGGTTGAAGTTGAGACCGGTCGCTATCTCGAACGGGTTAAAGGATAATTTCGTGGCAAGATAGCCGTAGCGATAAGATTCGAAATTTAATTTGTCTTACCTTTATCTACCTGCAACCTTAAATAAATCACCAACACTTTTCGCTTTGGTCAAAAGTTCAACAGCCTTTTTAACCTGGGGGTCGTATTTTAGCCGCGCTTCATATTCGCCATTATTACCCCAGAGTTTTAAGGCAACCTCGCGTTCGATTTCGCGTTTGATAAATTCAGCGCTGGAGTCAAATTGGGCATCAGTGAATTTTATATCTTTGCGTTGGGCAATCTCTTTCACTTCTTGTAACATCTCACCTGTCACCTTAAATCCTTTTGGTAGGTTAGGATTTCTTGCGGTATATTTATTGGCGAATTCGAAAATTACTGCTTTGGTAATTAACTTTGATTCGAAGTCGCTCAATCTTTCGTATGGGACATAGACATCCGGTGCTATCGCACCCTCGCCATAGATTGGCCGTTTTGCCTTTCCTAAGGTATAGTAGGTTATTTTTTTCTCGGATTGTTTCTTGCTGGTATCTTTTTTGGTTGGTCGGTTGATACAACGACCGGATGGGGTATACCAATAAGCTGATGTCAATTTTAGTGCTGCATCTTCGGGTAATGGATAAAGGGTCTGAACCGAACCTTTGCCAAAAGTTGTGTCGCCTAAGATAAGACCACGTTCCCAATCTTGAATAGCACCGGCAACAATTTCGGTTGCTGAGGCACTACCTCGGTCAACTAAAACTACCAATGGGAAACTGCCGTATTTCGGTTCCTGGTCTGCGACATAACCGCGAACACTGGTTGGGCTTCTGCCTTTAGTAATTACCACCGTATCGCCTTTAGGAATAAATAATCCAGAAACTTCGACTCCTTCTTGGAGCAATCCGCCCGAGTTTGACCGTAAGTCTAATACCAATTTTTTTATCCCTTCGATTGCAAATAAGGAATCAAGGGCGGCGCTTAATTCCGGTGCTGCGACCCGTGAAAAATCGGCGAGCCGAATGTAGCCAATCTCGTCGGTCAATTTACCAGCATACGGGACCGCTTTAATTTTGATTATTTCGCGGACGATTGTAAAATGAATGGGCTCGGCCAAACCTTCT
Organism: Caldifarciminota bacterium; assembly: GCA_039801565.1. GTDB lineage: Bacteria > Hydrothermota > Tepidihabitantia > Tepidihabitantales > JAOUPE01 > JBDRUX01. Next base: position 10,300 of record JBDRUX010000037.1, on the reverse strand, counting down.
CGTGTTACTTCAACTTCGACCTTGGTGCCGGGTTTGCCGCGCAGTCGTTTTACTGCTTCGTCCAATGTGAACCCTTCGGTTGGCTCAGAGTCAATCTTCACAATTTTGTCACCGGAACGCATTCCCACTCGATAAGCCGGAGTTCCTTCAATCGGCGAAATGACAGTCAAGATGTTATCGCGTAATCCAATTTGAATGCCAATGCCGCCAAACTCGGCTTCGGTCTTCGCTCTTAAATCCTTAAATTCCTCGGCATTCATATAGACCGAATAGGGGTCTAATGACCCGAGCATCCCTTTGATTGCTGATTGAATGAGTTCTTTAGCGTCAACCTCTTTAACATAGTTCTGTTGCACAATATTCAAGATAGTATTAAAGATGTGGAGGGCTTCAAAGATATTGCTCCGTTGTGCCCAAAGTCTTGTCCCCAAAAGTCCACCCAGTGCAATCGCTACAACTAAAATTGAAGCGATTAGCGCAATCCTTTTTCTCTTCGGTTTCATAAATCTCACTCCTTTTCTTTATTAATCTATCTTTATATATTATAACCTTTTTTTTCTAAAAAATCCACTACTAATTTATTAATTGCGGATTGGATTTTTTCGACCGGCTGGGTGCCGTCAAAAATCTTAATCCTTTTCGGTGCCCGTTTGGCTAATTGCCAATAACCTTGCCGTACTTTCTCATGAAACTTTAAAGTCTCTTGTTCTAACCGGTCCAGTTCTTTATTCTGGGTTCGGGCCAGACCAACAGCCACTGGCACATCTAAAAGGATAACCAAATCTGGTTTTACCCCAAAGGTAGCAAACTTATTAAGTCTTGAAACTACTTTAAATGTCAAATCGCGGCCTTTGCCCTGGTAAGCCAGCGAAGAATCCGAAAACCGGTCAATGATGATAACCATCCCAGCACGCAAGGCAGGAATAATCTTCTCATAGGTGTGTTGGCAACGGTTTGCCAGATAAAGGAGTAACTCGGTTTTGGCATGCATTTGCTTATTTTTCGGGTCTAAAAGGATGGCGCGAATGCTTTCACCAATTGGTGTGCCACCTGGTTCGCGGCTGAATAGACAAGGGATTGATTTCTCTTTTAGGTAATTATATAGTAACTCGGCTTGGGTTGTTTTCCCGGAACCTTCAATCCCTTCAAAAGCAATGAGAACACCCCGCATTATTATTAGCGACGCTATTTAGTTATAACGCGCCGGAATTAAAAAGTGTTCAAGAAGTTCCAAGTAGTTCAAAAGCGGTTCAAGAAGTTCAAATGGTTCAATTGATGGCTTATTTCTTTCGCTTCGCGTTGCCGTATTTCTTAATAAATGCCTCAGTCTTCTCACGGGCGATATAATCGGGAAATTGAACTGGGGGGGTTTTCATAAAATAACTCGATGGTTCAATAATACTTCCGCAAAGTTTATTATCTAATGCCAACTTAGCACAACGAATCGCATCAATCACCACACCAGCAGAATTGGGTGAATCCCAGACTTCAAGTTTTAATTCGATATTCAAAGGCACATCACCGAAGGTCTGACCTTCTAATCGGATATGTGCCCATTTACGGTCTTTTAGCCAAGCCACATAATCGGAAGGTCCAATATAAATATTCTCATCATCGATCTTATATTTTAAAAGCGAAGTGACTGCCCCGGTCTTAGAAATCTTTTTGGAGGCAAGTCTTGACCGCTCCAACATATTTAAAAAATCGGTATTGCCACCGACATTGAGTTGGGAAGTGCGTAAAAGTTTCACTCCGCGGTCATTGAAAAGTGTGACCAATACCCGATGGAGGATGGTTGCTCCAACCTGGGACTTGATATCATCACCAATTACAGGCAGACCGGCATCCTTAAACCGTTTATGCCAATATTTCTGCGAAGCGATAAAGACCGGGATACAATTGACAAAGGCACATTTTGCCTCTAAGACCTGTTCAACATACCATTTCGTTGCCTCTTCACTTCCCACCGGCAAGAAATTGACTACGACATCGGTCTTGGTCTCTTTTAATGCGCCGACGATATCCGCGGTTGGTCCGGGTGCTTTTTCGATAATCTGCGAAAGATAATAGCCCAAACCATCGTGGGTCATTCCCCGTAAAACTTTGACGTCAGTCTTCGGCACATCACAGAATTTATAGGTGTTATTCGGGTAAGTGAAGATTGCCTGGGCTAAATCTTTACCAACTTTGCGCTTATCAATATCAATCGCACAAGTAAACTCTATATCACCGATATGGTAGCCACCCAACACCGTATGCATAATTCCAGGGATGAATTCACCGGGCTTGGCATTGCGATAATAATAGACACCCTGAACTAAACTGGAGGCACAATTGCCTACACCAATGATTGCAACTCTAACTTTACCCATTAATTCCTCCGTTTTTAATCTTATTAGCGGTAGAAACCGCCATTTTCTCTAAAATAGAGAAATAAATCATAAAGTCAAGCGATTTACACTTCTTCAAAATGGAGAAAAGGGTTCAATTCCAAGGCATCACCAAAACTGCCTGGTTCACCGTGACCAGGATAGATGGTCATCTTTTCGTTTAAGATTGTTTTCAAGTGGCGTAGCGAACCAAGAATTTCTCGTTCCGAGCCATCGGGAAAATCGGTTCGGCCAATTGAATCAATGAAAAGAGTGTCACCGGTAAAGGCAAAGTCCTTGGCTACTAAACAGATACTACCTCGGGTATGACCGGGGGTATGCACCACTTCTAATTTTTCTTCACCAATTTCAATCACATCACCATTGTGCAGGAGCCGGTCGGGTTTAATTAAGTCAAAAGTACCACCTAAAAATAGAGCTAAATTTTTAGTCGGTTGGGTAAGCAGTTCGGCGTCGCGGTGGTGCACTAAAATTTCGGCACCGGTCAGTTCTTTTAAACGAACATTGGCGCTGATATGGTCAATATGACCATGGGTGTTGATTATGTATTTTGTTTTTCCTTGCAGTTTTTCCAATTGTTTGTAGATTCGGTCCGGCTCAAACCCGGGGTCAATGATGGCAATCTCTTTTTCTGATTGCAAAAGATAGCAATTAGTTGCCATCTCACCAACTACAATCCTAATTATTTTACTCACCTTTTAATTTTCCTTTAACGACTTTCCAACCTTCTAACTCCAAAAGTCTTTTTTTCCATTTCTTTCCAAAACTAAATCCGCCCAGACTGTGGTTGCTTCTAATGACTCGATGGCAAGGAATAACGATTGGCATTGGATTCCGCGCCAAAGCTTGACCAATGGCTCGGGAACTCTTTGGCTTACCAATCCGGTGGGCAATCATTTGATAACTCCATACCTCACCGTAAGGAATTCTTTTAACCGCCGAAAGTACCTTGCGGGTAAAATTCGGAATACCGGTCCAATCAATCGGTATACTAAAATTCACTCGTTGGCGATTGAAATACTTTTCTAATTGGATTTTAAGTGTTTGGGCAAAATGATTTTTGGGTTGGGCAAAATTCGTCTTTGGTTTCGAGTAAATCTTTAAAGACCGTAAACCTTTTCGGCTAAACTCCATCCGAAACAAATTTGGTGTGAATTTCCATAATTTCATTTAACCTTCAATCATACCAGCAAATTAACAAAAGTCAAGCTTTAAGCACAACTGCTAATGCTTTTATGCATTTGTTGTTATTAGCTCAGTGTACCGCAGTCAACTGAGGAAGCAAGTTAATGGGTAAATATTGATTCTTTGTTGCACTATCTATGTAATGGTTGATATTGGACTCAATAAAAGAGGCGTCCGGTTAAAGGTCTTAAAATTCGACTAACCGTCTAATGCTGACGGGCTACAAAGAGGAATGAGACTTGCCGGACGCCTCTTGCCAGAATATAAATTAAGCCACAGAGAACGGAGAGCACAGAGATGAATTTTTTCTCCGTGTCCTCGGTGACTCTGTGGCAGATTTTCTTTGGTTTCATTAACTGTTCAGAATTTTGTCAGCTTCTTCTTTGTCCACATCCATTATATAGCGAATACCGCTAATTTCGGCTGCTTCACGAGTGAGTGCGGCAATGTCATCCCGGCTGATATATTTTAAGGCAAACTTTCGACTACCTGCCATAAGCTGACGCAATCCTTGGGCTAATCTTTCATAGTAAGTATATAGTCCGATTGCACCGCACGGGATTTTCTCAAACTCTTTTTCACCGAGTTCTCTTTTTAACACACTGGCGGTGACAAAGATTTCTTCTTTGGTGCTACCAAATCGTTCAATATAGACTGGCAGTTGACCGGCTTCGATTGCCTTACCAATTGTTTTGCCGACCATTGCTGCCGCGATTGGTGCCCTTGCCATACCGACTAATTTGACATAAGGTGCGCCAAGGGCTAATGCCTTGAAGACTTGGTCTTCAAAAGTGAAACCACCGGCTGCGACCAAGGTTGGCACATACTTTCCTTTATCCGCTAATCGTTTGGCGTATTGATACATTAGAGAATGTAGTTCAACTGGTGGCACACCCCATTCGTTCATCATCCGCCAAGGGCTCATACCGGTTCCGCCACCGGCGGCATCAACAGTCAAAAGGTCTAACTTGTATTTGGAGGCGAATACAATAGCTCTGGCTAAGTCAGCGGGGCGATAGGCCCCGGTTTTCAGAAAGATATATTTTGCTCCGGCTTTACGCAATTCTTCAATTCTTTTAGCAAAGGATTCCTCAGTCACCATGCCGACTCTGGAATGTCTTTCAAATTCTTTGAAGGCACCGCGGTTGAATGCTTCAATCACATCCGGATTAGTTGGATTGGGTAAGACGATATAACCCCGTTCATAAAGCAATTGGGCTTTTTTCAAAGATTTTATTTTAACTTCGCCGCCAATATCCTTTGCTCCCTGACCCCATTTTAGTTCAACACATTCCACACCCAATTTTTCGATTGCATATTCTTGAACACCCAAACGGGTATCCTCGACATTGGCTTGGACAATAATCGCACCGTAACCGTCGCGTTGATAGTCTTTGAATAATTTCACCCGCATTTTTAAATCTACGGTATCAACTACTCGACCATTTTTAATTACCGCTTCGGGGTCCATACCAACTACATTTTCCCCAATCGTTAGGCCGGTTCCGGCTAAGGCGGAACCAATTGTTAAACCTTGCCAGTTATTCTTGGCAATGTCGGTCGAGCCGATACCAGGGATAATCCAGGGATAACGGAATTTTAATCCGTTATCGTGACCAAAGATAACTTCGATATTAACCGCCGGAAAGATTGCTTTATTGCTATCGGCTTCAATACCATAGGCACCAACTGTGCTACCCATAATATTGAAATGGGAGTAGTCAACCGGATAAGTTTTTTCGGCAGCGGTCGTGATAACACCAAAAGGTTGGGGATAGATTACTTCGTGACCACGATAGGCTGATTTACCGATTTCGCACATTCCAATACACCCATCAACACAGGTTACACACATCCCGGAACCGGGAACTATTGAATCTTCGGTTCGATTCTTGGTTAAGGTCGCCGCTGAGGCGTTAATTCTTGATAAAGACATATTATTGTTCTCCTTTCTGATTAATCTTTTTTAATTTCACAAGCGACACAAGGGTCCATATAACACATCATATCATCAAACTTCTCTTTTTCGAGACAGGGTGGACTCAAATTGGCACAACCGCCACAAATTGCTTTTTCTGGCTCAGTATAGGTGCAGCGGAGTTGACAAGCCGGACAGACATAGATACAGCCGCCGCATAACCGACACTCTTCAGACTTTATGTCAAATGGAGTGCCAAGGCTCCGCTTTTCACCTCTGCCCCGAAAGCCAATCGCCTTTGCCATCATCTGCTCTTCGCACATCCTAACGCACAATCCGCAAAGGATGCAATCTTCGTATTCCTGTTTAAACCTTTGTTGTTTTACTTCATAAGCTGAAGCAAGGTCTTGAATTATTTTGGATTGGGGACAAGAGGCTAATAATAGTTCCAAGACCATCTTACGAGCCTTAATGACCCGGGAAGAAGCGGTTCGGACCTTCAAGCCCTCTTCGGCTGGATAGGTGCAGGATGAAACCAATTTTGCCTTTTCACCTTCGCCAATCTCAACTACGCAAAGTCGGCAGGCGCCATAAGGTGTAAGCCCTTCCATATGACAGAGGGTCGGAATCGGGAATCCTAAGAATTTTGCTGCTTCGAGCAAGGTGGTTCCTTTCTCTACCGAGACCGGTAAGCCATTGATTGTTAAATTAATCATTATTTCCTTAACTCCTTTCTGTTCATTTTACCGTTACTGCATCAAACTTACAGACGCTTTTGCAGGCGCCACATTTGATGCACTTAGTTTGGTCAATGGTGTGTTTTTCTTTCTTCTTACCAGTTATTGCCCGTTCCGGACATTGTTTAACACAGAGTTGGCAACCAGTGCAGTTTTCATTAATCGTATAAGTAATTAGTTCTTTACAGACGCCAGCTGGACACTTTTTATTCTTGAGATGCTCGATATATTCATCACGGAAATAGCGAATTGTCGAAAGAACCGGATTGGGTGCGGTCTGACCCAAGCCGCACATTGTCGTATCCTTGACCACATTGGCTAACTCCTCAAGTAAATCAAGTTCATTAGGAGTACCTTTACCAGTGGCAATGTCATCAAGAATCTCCCACATCCGTTGAGTGCCTTTGCGGCAGGTGAAACATTTACCACAGGATTCGTCTTTGAGAAAGTTCATAAAGTATTTTGCCACATCCACCATACAGGTATTTTCATCCATCACAATCATTCCACCCGAACCCATTATTGAACCGGCTTTGGTTAGGCTGTCATAATCAATTGGTAAGTTAAACATACTGGCTGGGATACAACCGCCTGATGGTCCACCAGTCTGGACCGCCTTGATTTTTGCCTTCCCCACCGGACCGCCACCAATGTCATAGACGATTTCACCAATCGTAATTCCCATTGGTACTTCAACAAGACCGGTATTTTTAACTTTTCCTACCAGACTGAATATCTTTGTTCCCGAATTATTCTTGGTTCCAATCTTAGCAAATTCCTTTGCCCCTTGGTTAAAGATAACTGGAATATTTGCCCAGGTTTCGACATTGTTGATGGCGGTTGGTTTGCCATAGATTCCTTTTTCGACCGGATAGGGTGGACGTTGTCTTGGTTCGCCAATCTTACCTTCAATTGAACGCATTAACGCGGTCTCTTCGCCACAAACAAAAGCTCCGGCCCCACGCACTAAACTAATGTCAAAGGAAAATCCAGTGCCTAAGATATTTTCACCTAAAAGACCTAACTCACGAGCCTGCCTTAGAGCAATGACCAAGTGTTTGATAGCTAATGGATATTCGGTGCGGACATAAATCACACCTTCGGTGGCACCAGTAGCAAAAGCACCAATAATCATCCCTTCGATGATACTATGGGGGTTACCTTCTAAGACACTACGGTCCATATAGGCACCAGGGTCACCTTCATCAGCATTACAGACCAAATATTTGCCTCGATCACTGGGTTGATTAGCCAACATTTGCCATTTCAGTCCGGTCGGGAAACCGGCTCCACCACGACCGCGTAAACCAGACATTTTCACTTCTTCAATTGTCCATTTTGGATCACTCTTCTCTAAAACTTTCACTAAAGCCGAGTAACCACCATTTTCGATATATTGGTAGATTCTAATTGGGTCAACTTTTTCATTTTGCGACAAAATCGTCCGAACCTGTTTTTTAAAGAATGGCAACTCTTCCTGCTTTTCAAGGATTTTTCCGGTATCAGGGTCTTTGTAAAGCAAATCCTTTAGAACTTCGCCCTTTGCTACTGCTTCAACTACTTTTACCATATCGGTCGGCTTGAGTTTTGGATAGAATATCCGATTTGGTTCAATCAAGACCGATGGCTCCATCTGACAGAATCCATGACAACCAGTGATGCGTAACCGAATTTTATCCGACAGTTGTCTTGCAAGAATTTCTCTTTTGGCGACTCGAATCAAATCATTGGCACCACTGGCTTGTCCACAAGTTCCAGCCGAAATTACAATTGTTTGGATTGTACTTTTCTTGGCTTCAGCAATTAAAACTTCTTGGAAAGACTTGAATTCTTCAATTGATTTCAGTTTTTCCATTATTCATCCTTTTTATAAGTTAATTCGGTCAAGGTCTAATCGATGTCCTTTGCAACCGCGACGGGAGCAGATTTGCACCATTCCGCCTTCGCGCACAACCATCGGCACCATCTTTGTCCCACACTCAGGACAATTAGTCGAGCCAATCAGTTCATTATGACAATGGGGACAGAAAAAGTTGACAACCGCACCCATTGGAATTTCGTATTCCGATTCGACATTGTAACTGCCATACAAAGAAGATAGCCGAAGCCAACCGTGGTTCTGCCCAAATGCAACCGTTACCCGAATCGAAGGATAGCCGTCAATTAAGTATTCGTTGTCCATCAAACTATGATTACAGCGGGGACAATTGACCTCAACCGGAAAGATTCTCAAATCCCCTTTCACTTCGGTCTTATCCAATCCTTCAAGAGTTTTCTCAAGGATGGTTTTCACCTTGGTAGTATTGACATTGGAGAAATAATGACCGTCAACCACCACAATTGGTCCAAGGGCACAAGCGCCTAAGCAGTTTACGATTTCTAAGGTGAATTGCTTGTCGGGCGTAGTATCACCCCGGTTAATTTTCAGTTGTCTTTCTAACTCTTCGACTACTCTGGGCGCGCCACGCACATGACAGGCAGTACCTAAACAGGCAGAGACGAGGTGTCTGCCCCTTGGTTTTAGGCTAAAGGCACGATAGAAGGTTGCTACACCATAGACATCAACTAACGAACGACCGGTTCGCTCGGCGACGATTCGTAGTGCTTTTTCCGGCAGATAGCCATATTTTTGTTGCATCTCTTCAAGGATGGCAATTAAACTACCTTTTTCCTTGGCGAATCTTTCGACAATCTTTATTGTGCCTTCCGGACTGAAAGTTTCACCTTCAAACTCTTCACACTCTAAGACTGGTCGGTTTGGGTCACGGGGAAAAGTACAGGTTGCAGCTTTGATACAAGTAGAACATAGACCAGCTGTTTTGTCAATGTTTTCAACTTTCGTCATTTTATTGCCTCCTATAGCCTCTGCTCAACTGCTTACTTATACTCCTCACAGTGCCAGATACCCCTTCTGGTTTGGGAAATTTACAGGTATTACTATTTTCACAGTTTCTACATAGTCCCAAAAAATCGGAATTAGTTTTTTCGGTTGTTCTCGCAGCGCTCAAACTATGCTTTTTGGGAATTTCAGGTTTTTGGTTAGTTGGTTTGCACTCAAAACCTTCGAACTCTTCGCATTGCCAAATTGGTGAATTGGCGGTGCGTAGATAATTGCAGTTTACTGCATTCTTACAACAAGAACAGAGTCCAGAATATTGAGTCATACGACTCCTCCTTTTTATTACGAATTATTCTCGTGATAACGTCTAAGTTAAAATGAAAATGAATAATATTCAGATTATTTGCTGTCATTTCTTATATTCGCTTACAAATGCAAATACTATGCCGAAAATGATTTTATTTAGACTTTAAATCAAATTAGAAGCTCAATTTCATAAGTTATTAAAAGACAAATTATTAACAATCAGATTCTTTAATAAGATTGTTAATCTCTGCCTTGAGTGTCTTTAAGATAAAAAGAAAAATTGGGTAAATTTGAACCAGTGAGGAAAAATTCCCCACTAAATTAGAACCCCAGAAGGTAAAAAATTTAACTACAGAATAATCGCAGAGAATGTAGAGGCCAAAATTTTAGAAGTTATTTGGTATTTTTGTGCCAGAAAAAGTTGAAATATATTTCAACCTAAAAATGACCGATTTTTTCGTCTATCGTGTTGGTCTTCCGTCGGTTACACCAATTTTCCCTTAGGGAGGGGGTATCGCTTAGGGGGTGACCCCGTAGGCTACCCCCTAAGTTGCCCCGTAGGTAGCTTCGGGAGTAGCCTCGGAAGCAAGTTCGGGGGTTGGTTGGTAGGCAAGTTCGGGAGCGACTTCGTAGGCAACCTCGGAGGCGACTCGGTAGGCTACTGGGGAAGCAACCTGGGGAGCTGGTTAGGGGGCTACTCCGTAGGCAACCTCGGAAGCTGGCTGGGGGACTGGCACCCTTAATTTCTAATATCTAAAACCCAAATGGTTATTTTAAGCGATTCGTTTCTCTCAGCGGACTTTTTGACCGGAAAAAAAACAAAGGGGTGACATTTGTCACCCCTTCTAAGATTTTATTCTAATTATCGGGCAAGCGTTAGCTTTTGCGTTTGGAGATTATTGCCGGCTTTAAGTCGGACAAAGTA
>JBDRUX010000036.1:0-21689 GCA_039801565.1 Caldifarciminota bacterium | reverse complement strand
GGTTATGAAACGGGGCGAGCATTCCGATGCCTTCTCACCCCATCGGAAACTCACTGCTGAAGAACATCAAATGCTAAAAAAGGCAACCCAAGATTTCTATCACCAGTTTATCCAAAAAGTTGCTAAAGGCAGGAATAAGACCTATGACTATATTGATTCGATTGGACAAGGTCGAGTCTGGACCGGTAACCAAGCCAAGGAAAATGGGCTGGTTGATACTTTGGGTGGACTCTTGGCAGCCCTTGACTTCGCTAAACAAAAGGCAGAGGCGAAAGAACCAAAAATAATATTTCTACCTAAACCGAAACGCGATTTTTTAAGCCCGATGTTGAATTGGGCTTGGAATAGAATATTTAAATTCGAGTGAAACCGAAAAGAAAAAGTCGTAAATTGACGATAATCTGTCGGTGCGAAGAGATAACCGAAGACGAAATAGTTCAGGCAATTAGACAAGGCCATCATAGTTTAGAAGAATTAAAACGAATTTTACGGTGCGGGATGGGACATTGTCAAGGTCGAACTTGTCTAAATATTATTGCCCGCCTGATTAAACAAGAAACCGGCATCACAATCGAAAAGATAAAATTACCAACCTCCCGTCCTCCTTTAAAACCAATCCCTTTGGGCGTACTTAGCCAATATAACTCCAAGCAAGACAAACACAATGAAAAAGACCTGTGATGCAATTATAATTGGCGGTGGCATCATCGGCGCTGCGACTGGCTACTATTTAGCAAAACAAAGATTAAAGGTTTATCTATTTGAAAAAGCATTCCCCTGCTCCGGTTCCACTGGAAGATGCATCGGTGGTATTCGTCAACAGTTCAGCCACGAACTCTCAATTCAAATAATGAAAGAAAGTGTAAAAATTTTTACCAATCTTCACCAAGAATTTGGCAAACCAATCCAATGGTTTCCGGGCGGCTACCTATTCCTTGCCCATTCCGAAGAAAAAAAGAAAACTTATTTAACCGCCATTACTCTACAACGACGCTACGGACTACCAGTAGAATTCATCTCAGTCGACGAATGCCTTAAGATTATTCCACAATTAAACCCAGAAGGACTAATTGGCGGTGCCTACTGTCCAACTGACGGTCAAGCCAACCCCTTCTTGGTTACTTATGGGTATCTAACCGGAATAAAAAAGTTCAAAGGAAAAATCTTCACTTATACCGAAGTACAAAAGATAAATATTGCCCATAATCGAGTTATCTCAGTCATCACTAATAAAAACGAAGAATTCTTCTCACCAATTATTATTAATGCCGCTGGACCATTTGCCCGTAAAATTGGCAAAATGGTTGGTCTTGACCTTCCCATTTACCCGGAACGGCACGAATCATTAGTAACCGAGGCTTGTGAACGACTCTTTGACCCAATGTTAGTTGATTACCGACCCGATGGCTGTTATTTTGTTCAAAATTATGGAACCGGACACTTCATCGGCTGTTATACGCCTGACCCAATTATCCCCGGTGAATCATTAGCTGCCACTGACGAGTTCCTTACCGAAATGCCAAGAAGAATGGTCAGATTGGTCCCGGCACTAAAGAATTTGAAAGTTATTCGCCAGTGGGCGGGTAGTTATGAGATGACACCGGATGGTAACCCAATAGTTGACCGCAGTCCAATTGAAGGTTTCTACATTTCGGCTGGAATGTGTGGGCATGGTTTTATGTTTGGTCCGGCATTAGGTAAACTAATGGCAGAATTAATCATAACCGGTAAACCTTCAATTCCTTTAACTGACTTTGCTTTAAATCGAGAATTTAAGAAGGCAGAAGCGATGAAATGAAAGTTAGCGTTGAGCTAATCTACCTGCGGCGGATATGCTTTGCATCGTGTTCCCCGGCAAAAAATTCGCCACGGGGTTACCGAAGCACGGAGCCGTCTCGGTTTAGTATCTCAGCGACACTCATTCTAACATTACCTAAGCCCTATCGGTTGTAAATAATCCTTGCAATTTCCCTTTTTTTTGGGTATAATATATAAATAAATTTCAAAAAGGAGATGCGATGAAAAGAGTTTTTTCAATAATTACAATTCTGCTGGTTAGCTGGGTCTTAGGATTAGAACAAGAGGAATTGGTCGCTCCCAAGACCACCGAAGTGGAATCAATAACCCAACCTTCGATTACCAATGTGTTTTATGATACGGATATACTGCAAGCATTACGCGACATATCAGCTCAAGCCGGCATTCCAATTATCCCGGATGGTTCGGTGCAAGGCTTGGTTTCATTAGAAGTTACTGATGTGCCATTAGAAGAATGTTTAAGGCGGTTACTCGCCCCCCATGGTTTCACCTTTCGCCGATTTAAAGACTATTACTTAGTTGGCTCACCAAAACCCGACAATGTCGCTTCTTATCTTTTAACCGTAACGGAGCAGATCAAACCAAGTTACTACAAGGCAAAAGAACTCGCCTCGCTGCTCTCTGATTACTATACCCCTTTCATCAAAGTGAACGAAAATTCCAATGTCATTTCAATTACCGCTTCCCCGGAAATAATTGAAAGATTTAAAAACGATGTGGCAGCCATTGATAAGCCACCGCGTCAGGTCTTAATTGAAGCATTAATCACCGAAGTATCAAGGGACGGTTTACAAGCCTTGGGCATTGATTGGTCAGGTTCGGTAAGTCGGCGCAATGATACCCTCTTCTCGTTGCAATTGCTAACTAATATCGCCAAATTGGCTGATACAACATTTGGAATGATTTTTGGTAATGTGACTAAAACACTCGGCAGTTTCACCTACAGTTTTACTCCATCCCTACAAGCCTTAGTCACCCAAGGCAAAGCCAATATTCGGGCTAATCCTAAGATTGTCACCTTAGATGGTCAAAAAGCAAGCATAATGGTTGGTCGCGAGGCTTACTATGAAATTTTAACCGGACCAATAAACTATCAATATACCCAACTACAAATGATTAAATACGGAATATCATTAGATATCATACCATATATCTCAAGGGACGGCAAAGAAATTACCTTAGAAGTTACACCGCAGGTAAGCGATGTAGTTGGACAAGGAATTACCAACCTACCTATTCTCAATACCCGTTCCGCTAAGACGCAGGTAAGAGTAAAAGACGGTGAAAAGATTGTAATTGGTGGACTCTTCCAAAAAGGTGAAAGGACTGAGATGCGCAAGATTCCATTCCTTGGCGATATTCCATTTTTGGGGCTACTCTTTCGAACCACTAGAAAGGTAGCACAAGAAACCGAGGTTGTCATTTTTATCACTCCGCATATTTTATAATATCGATTTAACAAATTCGACTTTTGCCGGTAAAAAAGCCTAATTTTGACCTAAAATTACCAAAATTTTAACACTTTCCATCAAATTTTCCCTTGACACTTGCTCATAAATGCTTATATTTATATAAAAGCAAAGGGTTACCCAAAACAAAAAAGACGGTATTTCTTTACCGCAAATCGAAAGGAGGTATTGATGAAGTACCCTTTAATAACTCTGGCAATGTTTTTGATTGCCGGGACGGGCTTGGCAGTTAATCTCACTGTTTACGATGACTTTTATTGCCGAGCTAACACAACATATGATTGGATGCTCACCAAGACCGCGGACCGAACTGATCTTGAATTTGAACCAGCACCTGACCCAGAAGCGGAACCGGTTGTTTTTACAATTGCTGTTACTCGAAGTGACCCATATAATACATGTTACATTGAAGGTCATGTTGATATCTATAATGCGGGGTCTGACCCGGCAACAATAACAAGTGTCGTCACCTCAATCTATCATCATAACGTTTCAACCGGTGATACAACTTTACTCGTTGCTTCGGTTATTTTTTCCGGTTCTTACACTTTAAATCCGGGTTCGACCTTCGCTGTTCCTTTCCATATTGATTTTACAACCACTGGTGATATAACTAACTCTTTGGAACATTATACATTAACTTCGGTTTACACTGATGATGGCAGTAGATTCCAATCACCGCATCGAAATTATTTCCACGCTACCCCTACGGTCGTTAACGAAACACTTCACGTCTGGGATGTGTTTAATGTTCCCTCTGAATTCAGTTATACTTGGGACTATAACGGTCCTTGGACCGAATCTGGCAGTAATTCCCATACTATTAATGTTTCAATAACTAACCAGTCAGCGACTTCTGGTACTTATCAGGCAGTTGATTATGTTTTTGGTTCCAATGAATGCGGTTTCTGGGCAGATACAATTTATTTGGAATTCCATGTTACACTACCGCCTGATTCGGAATGGAATGGTTACACCTTTACCCCCGGCTATTGGAAGAATCATCCGGAAGCCTTTGACCAATGGCTACCGGTCACAATCCCTACTATTACAGTTTCAACGGTTCAACAAGCAATAAATATTCTTAAAACCAATAACCCGGCTTGGCCCCGATTCTTGAAATTCTACTTAGCGATGAAATTCAACAGTCTAAGTGACCCCAGTTTACTTAATGCGTATTACAATGATAAATCTAAAACCGGCGAATTTATGGAAGGGCAAACGGTTGCCTCTATCTTCAGCGTGGCTGATGGTTACACTTCCAACACACCGACCGAGATACTCAATGCAATGAAAGATGTTTTTGATAATATCTGTAATAATGCGACAACCCACGTCCTTTGGCTAATTTACAATGGTGGCAGTGGTAAAACTGTTCCATTACCAAATTCGCCATTCTTTACTTTGACTCCCAATCCATTTACTAACCGAACCGAAATCCGCTTCTTAACCGAAGTGAAAGAACCAATAACCGTTAGTGTTTATGACATCAGCGGTGCTAAGGTTCGTGACTTAATTAAGAATGTTAATTCCAATCTCTACTGGGATGGTACTGATAATAACGGTCGAAAACTGACCCGCGGTGTTTACATCATTCGCGCGAATAACTTAACTTCGAAAGCTCTCCTCGACCGATAAGCTGACATTGAAATTAAGGGGAGAGAATTTTCTCTCCCCTTTTATTTTGAATCCAATCATTGCAAAATTATACTCGCTTTTTCAATATAGAACAGGATATTGTCAAAACTTTAGGAACGATTTAGAAATCTTTTGGTCTTTGCTGCTGTTCGACCGACTTTCGTTCGTATCGCCGCCGTTACTTTTTAATCGGCTTTGGTGATACTATGGTTTTATAAATTTAGAGGAAACATTCGGAATTTTTATTTTTGCCGCCAAGGTTTGGTCTTTTTCTTACGCAAATGTTTGGGCAATGACTCAGCCAATTCGTTTTTTACTTCAGTTATGACCTTAGTTGGTGGGATTTTTGTTGGTCTAATACTGTATTTACAGCCACAATAGTTTTGACGGTAAATATTCATTTCTTTACAAATAGTCACACTTTGCTTGAAACCATCTTGCTTTTTCCAATCCGCCTCGTAAAACTTTAGTCCTAATTCTTCACAAATTTCTTTACCAATTGAATTAATATCCGAAGCCCGTTTTTTGGGGCTTAAGGTTAGGGTACTAGCAACTGCCCCAATTTCCAACTCCTTGGCTTTTTGGGCAACTGCGGCCAAACGAAAACGGTAACAGACCAGACACCTCTTGCCACCTTCCTTCTCTTTTTCCAAACCATGAACTGCTGCCTGCCAGCGGTCCCAATCGTAGTCACCGATTAGTAATGGAATATCCCAAATTTGACAAATTCTTTTCGTTTCCGCTAACCGCTGATAATATTCTTTTGTCGGGTGGATGTTAGGATTATAAAAATAACCATAAACTTTATAACCAACCATTTCTAATCTTTTAATTACAGTTGTTGCACAAGGCGCACAACAAATATGGAGTAGAATTAGGCTTGATTGTTCCATCGAAAATAGCATTCGGTTTTAAGGTCGAGTTTTGGGAAATGGTGTTTAAGGTACTGAAGGATTAAGTTATTTAATTCGGGTTTTGGTTCAAGCGTTAGTGCCATTTTTAATGGTAAATAGAGAAGAGCTTTTAAATGAAGCAGTTGGTCATAAGTCAGTTCCCAGCTGTTTTGTGTCTTGGTCTTACAGGTTGGACACAAAAGACCACCAAGACTTTTATCGAAAATTGGTCTTGCGCGTGAAAACTTACTTAACGATTTGCGACAGATAACACAATTGTTCAACTCTGGACGATAACCTAAAAAGCTTCCAGCTTTTAAATAAAAAGCCAAGGCTAAACTCTCTAAAAATGCTTTCGACTGAGTCTTAGTTAATGTGAAAAGAACCGCTAAAAGCAAATTGAAAAGTTTAGCATTTGGCTCTTCAAAATCTACTGCCTTCAAAACAAATTCAATTATTTGGGAACCGATTAGATAATATTCCGGTGTGGTCAAAAGTTCAGGAAAGGAATGAATAATTTCTGCATCAGACAGAATATAAAGTTTTGGTTTCTCCGGCTTATAAATTATCAATTGAGCGTAGGTAAAGGTCTCCAGTGCAGCACCAAATTTACTTCTTGGTCGACGCGCACCTTTGGCTAAAAAATTTAATTTGCCGAAGTCGCGGGTAAAAAATGTGACAACTTTTGATGACTCGGCAAATGGAACCGAATGGAGAGCAATTGCAGGAGTACGCAACAATCTTGGCATTTAATCTTCGCTACGAATTTCACCCACCAGTTCCTCAATTAAATCCTCTAAGGTGACGATACCGATTACCCGGTTTCTTTCCTCCTGGACAATTGCTAAGTGTTCACCTTTCTTTTGCATTTCGGTTAAGACCGCCATTGCACTTTTTTGAGCCGAAACCGTATAGACTTGTCGAATTCGCTTCCTTGACAAATCGAGTAAATCTTTAGTATGGATAACGCCGGTTATATTTCCAACGGTGCCTCGGTACACCGGATATCTTGAATAGCCATATTTTTTTATTACATTGCACAAATCTTGGAAAGTGATATCTTCAGGAATCGCAATTACCCGTGCCAACGGTATCGCAATTTCAGCAACTTTTACTC
Source organism: Caldifarciminota bacterium (assembly GCA_039801565.1). Taxonomy (GTDB): domain Bacteria; phylum Hydrothermota; class Tepidihabitantia; order Tepidihabitantales; family JAOUPE01; genus JBDRUX01. Next base: position 14,754 of record JBDRUX010000036.1, on the reverse strand, counting down.
GACGGAATTCAAAAAGCCGATAAGCGATACCGGCCAAATAATTGCCCAACAACGACTTATCATAAAATCGCCTGGAACGGAAATATTCCCGCAAAGTAAAAACCAGGTCATTCAAGGGAATTACTTCGCCGGTATGTCCTTTGGGTTGTCGGTGAAAAGGAACGGTCAGTTTTACTGCGAAAAGATATAAAAGGTTGGTTACTGGTGCGAAAATTTTCATTGTCCATAGTATTGGATAAGCAACCACACTTGCCCAATGGTCAGGAAAGGCTTGAGCTACGGTCTTAGGTAAAAACTCGGAAAAGATTAAAGAAAGAATGATTACCAGTCCGGTAGCAAAAGTGGCATAACCGACGCCAAAATTGATGGCAAAATGGTGGACAATTAACATTGATGCTAAAACGGTTGCGAGATTTGTGCCAATTAAAGTGCTTACCAAGACTTTTTCCTTCTGAGAGAGTATTTTCAGTGCCAGCCCGGCGCCGAAACGCTTATTTTTCTGCCAGGTCGCAAGCCTTATCCAATTGGCTCGGGTATAACTTGTCTCACTACCGGCATAAAAACCGCCTAATAATAGGGCCAGGCAACCCAAAAATAGTGCCATAATTAAACTCTTTGAATTAAAACTTTTTCAATTTGATTATTTTTGATTGTTTTAATTTCCAAGCGCAATTTCCGAAAAGTAAATGTCTCACCAACTTTTGGTAAGCGATTGAAATGGGCAAGAATAAAACTGGAGAGTCGTTTATAGTTGAGTCCTTTAAAGGCATAGTCAAAAATTCGATTTAAGGTTCTCAAATCAATTTCACCCGCTACCAAATAAGTCTGTTCATCTAATTTAGAATAAGGCAGGTCTTCGGAAAAATCAAATTCGTCGCGAATCTCACCAAAAATTGCCTCCAGAATATCTTCCAATGTTACCAAACCAGCAGTTTGACCAAATTCGTCAACGACGATTGCAATGTGCGAACCTTTTTTTCGCAATTCCATTAACAAAAGCGATAACTTCATCATTTCTGGAACAAAGTAAACTCTTCGCATCATCTCACTAACCAATTTGGGGCTTTCTTGGAATCTTGAACGATTGGTTAGGTTTTCGGTAAGAAGGTCTTTGACATATAAAATCCCCACAATGTTATCAATTGTCTGGTCGTAGACCGGAAATCTTGAGAAACCGGTTTTTTTAGCAAATTCCATAGCGAAATCACAGGTTGTATTCTTTTCAAGTCCGGCAATCTTGATTCGTGGAGTCATCACTTCGGAAACGGTTCGTTTATCTAATTCAACCAGGTTATGCAGAATTTCGCCTTCGTTTACAGTTATTGTCCCGCAAGTTCGACCCAGTTCAATCATTGTCAAGAGTTCTTCGTCTGAAGGAAAAGTTGGCAATTTTGCGTGGCGTAAGATAAATGTTCCTAAAAGGGTTAATATCTTCACGATTGGTGAGAAAATCTTGGTTAACCCCAAAATTAACGGCGAAGTAAGGATGGCGAAGCGGAGGGAACTTCTGGATGCTAAGACCTTGGGAGTTACTTCGCCAAAGATTAAGAGTAACAGAGTCATAACAAAAAAGCCCATCCCTAAATATAAATCGGTTGCTAAGTGATAGCGATTTGTCAGAGCGATAATAAATAAGGTCCAAACTGAAGAAGCGATAACATTAACAACAAGATTAGAAAAAAGAATAGCGCTTAAAAGTTGTGCTGGTGAAGTCAACAATTTTTCTAACCGGGTTGCAATTTTGGGCTTCGCTTCTTTTAACTGCATTAGAACTGGTTTTGCTATTGAGAATAAAGCAGTCTCGCTACCGGAGAATAGACCAGATAGCAATAAACAAATGGCTATTCCCAACAAATACCAAACCATACTATTTAAACTTATTGAACTTTTTGAACCATATTATAATTACGGTCAATGGTGATAGCCTAAAAGGTGCATCACGCCGTGTCGGACAAGGTTTAAAATTTCTTCCTTTTCGGTTACCCCCCAAAGCTGGGCTTGTTTTCTTGCCTGCGGTCGGCAAATATAGATTTCGCCCAAGAACTTATCGTCAAACGGAAAAGCCAAAACATCGGTAATCCGATTGCGATTAAGATATTTTCGGTTCAATTGTCTTATATAATTATTATCAACCAAAATGACAGTAAGACTTTTTGCTTGACATTTTTTTTCGAAAAGAATTCTCTTTAGTGTCTGTTTAATTTCCTTTTGCAGCTTAGTATTTTTTGTTCCAAATATTTCAATCTTCATTTGCTGTTGGCGTTAAAAATTATTTTTATTCATAAGCTTTGATGATTTTCGAAACGAGTGGTGGTCTTACTACATCCCGTTCATCAAAATAAATGAATTTGATACCATCGATATGATGCAGACGTTCTTGGGCTTCAACCAAACCCGATGTTTGGTTTTTGGCCAAATCAATTTGAGTTATATCGCCGGTAATAATTGATTTTGAATTCCAGCCCAGGCGGGTTAGAAACATTTTCATCTGAATTGGAGTGGTGTTTTGTGCTTCATCTAAAATCACGAATGCATCGGAGAGGGTTCGCCCTCGCATATAGGCTAAGGGAGCAACCTCAACCACTTCTTCATCATAAAGTCGGCGCAGTTTTTCGACTGGCACCATATCGTATAAAGCATCGTACAAGGGGCGTAGGTAAGGGTCAACCTTTTCTTTTAGGTTTCCCGGCAAGAAACCCAATGATTCACCGGCTTCGACAGCTGGCCGAGTAAGAATAATTCTGGCCACTTTACCCGAAACCAGTGCCGAAACCGCTTTAGCAACTGCTAAATAGGTCTTGCCGGTACCGGCTGGTCCTATGCAAATGACGATATCATAGTCATCAATCGCTTTGAGGTAATTTGCTTGATTAGGGGTTTTGGGTTGGATTAACTTTTTAGGGGTCGCAACCGAGATTTCAGAATATTCTACTTTCTGTCCTTTACCCTCTGGTTTCCGCATTTGGGAATATTGGGTTCCTTTTAACTGAGCGATTTCTTGTTGCACAATTACCGGTGTCACTGGTTCACTACTTTTGGCTAATCTTAATAATCTTTGGAATAATTCTTGAGCCTGCCGGACCTCGGTCTCTGGACCAACAATTCTAACCCGGTCACCTCGGACTGAAATCAACGAAGAAGTAAAGGCTTGGGCAATGATAGTTAAATTTTCATCGGCTAAACCCAAAAGCAATAGTGGGTCAATATTACCAAGCGGGATACTAACTTTAATCTGATTTTTTTCCTTTAAATTCAATCCTTAAATTTCTCTATAAAGAATTTTAATGGTAAATTCTAAAAAGTCAATAGAGTTATAATTGGGATGGGGATGACTATTTTTGATTTAATGATGGTGAGGCATCAAATACCGATTGCGAAAATTCAGGACTAATTTAGGTCGAATAAATTTCTTTTGGTGGGGATAAATCCGAACTCTTTACAATCTAACAAGTTTTTATTAAAATATTGCGATACGAAGATATGAAGCAAATTTTGGTTCTTTTTATATTTTCGGTGATGCTATTTGCTCAGGTTTGGAGTGTACGCTATAACGGTCCAGGCAATAATCGGGACGAAGCCCATGCAATTATTGTGGATTCCTTATACAATGTTTATATCACTGGCTATAGCCCAAGAAATTATGGGATTAATTACGACTATTGTACAATTAAATATAATTCATTAGGAATTGAGCAATGGGTGGCAAGGTATAATGGCACCGGCGATTCGGTTGACCAAGCAAGAGCAATTGGCTTAGACGAATCACTCAATGTCTATGTCACTGGTCGGAGTTGGGATTGGACAACCAAAAGTGATATTGTCACTATTAAATACAATAACCAAGGTGAAGAGCGGTGGCTTCGACGCTATAATGGCCCTGCTAATGATGAAGACCAGGCTTATGCGCTGGCGGTATCGCGCCAAGGCGATGTCTATGTTGGCGGTTACCGAACCGGCATAGGAACTTATTGGGACTACTGCCTAATTAAATATAACGCCCAAGGTGAATCGGTCTGGGTGGCAACCTATAATGGCACCGGCAATTCAAATGATGTGATTTGGGCATTAGCGATTGATAGTATCGGTAATTGTTATGTTACCGGCTATAGTGGCGGTCTTAATACCAGTCTTGATATTGTCACAATTAAATATAATCCGGATGGTGAAACGGTCTGGGTTAGACGCTACGATGGTCCAGCCCATGACTATGACCGAGGCACTGGAATTGCAGTAAATGCTGCGGGCGAGGTTTGGGTGACCGGATATAGTTTAGACACGATAAATCAACAGGATTGCATCACAATTAAATACAATGCCGATGGTGTGGAGCAATGGGTAGCAAGATATGATGGTCCTGCTCACGGCTACGACCTCGCTAAGGCGATTGTTATTGATGCTAACGGCAATTCTTTTATCACTGGTAACAGTGATGGTCTGACCAGCCATTCGGATATCATCACGATAAAATATGACCCAACCGGCAATGAAGAATGGGTAGCTCGTTATGACGGCTTGGCAAATAATATTGATGTGGCTGAGGCGATTGCTCTTGACCCTTTTGGCAATGTTTGTGTTGCCGGACATTCCCAAAATATCGTTTCTAATAATGATTATGTGACCATAAAATATAATCCAGTTGGTGAGACTTGCTGGGTAGTAGTTTTTAACTATTCCGCAAATTTAGATGACGAGGCATTTGCTATAACTACCGATGATTCTGGTTATATTTATGTCACCGGCTATAGTATGGGCGTGAATTCGTTTCGGGACTACTACACGGTTAAATATTATCAAGGCGGTTTAACTAATATCGAAAGAGAAAATGTTAGTAATCCCAATCTCCGACCACAGCCTAAAATCCTTCCTAACCCGGCTCGGAATTCGGTGCAAGTCTTGACTTGCAATCCACTTGCACTTTTTACTGTGACCGGACAGTTAATTACAACTTTAAAACCCGGCCTAAATAAAATAAGTCAATTACCAAGCGGCGTTTATTTCGTAAAAGAAGGTGAGAAATACTCAACCAAACTCTTAATTTATTGAGCCTTTTGCAACCGCTTAAATCATTTGAACTCGTAGTTTTTAAGACAGAAAATTTAACACTGAGCCAGCAGAAATTGCAAACGGTACACAACTAATTTGTCAACCATTCTTACGATTGGAAATTCACTTTGGGTATTTATTGGTCGTAGGTATCAATTTGGGCTTTTTGCAGGGCACCGGAATAATCAACATAAACTGTCTTCAATTCCGAGAATATTTCATAAGCGGTCCAGCCACCTTCGCGGTGTCCGTTACCAGTATCTTTGACCCCACCGAATGGTAAATGGCATTCCGCACCGATGGTTGGAGCGTTGATATAGGTAATTCCAGCTTCAATCATCTCAATTGCCCGGAAGGCTTTGTTCACATCTTTGGTGTAAACCGAAGAAGAAAGCCCATAGCGCGAATTATTAACCACTGCCAATGCTTCTTCAAAATCTTTCACCTTTACTACCGAGAGAACCGGACCAAAAATTTCTTCCTGGAAGATGCGCATCGTGGGTGTGACATCAGCAAAAATTGTTGGTTGAAAGAAAAATCCTTTAGCATATTTTCCTTCGGTCAAAGGTTCGCCACCGCAGATTAACTTTGCCCCTTCTTTTTTCCCAATTTCGACATAGTTCTGAACGGTCTTCCTTTGGGCTTCACTTACTAACGGACCCATCTCTGTTGTCTCATCTAATCCATCACCGACTTTTATTGCCTCGGCTCTTGCCACAAGTCGCTTAAGAAAATCATCGTATATCTTTTCTTCCAGGATTAATCTTGAGGTAGCGGTGCAGCGCTGGCCGGTTGTGCCGAACGCCCCCCACAGGACACCTTCCAAAGCCAAATCCAAATCAGCATCGGCTAAAACCACTTGGGCATTTTTGCCACCTAATTCAAGTGAGCACCTTTTTAAGTTTTTTCCACACACTTCGGCAATTCTCCGTCCAATCTCAGATGAGCCGGTAAATGAAATGCCACAAATATCCGGATGATTGATTAAAGCTTCCCCGACTGCGCCGCCCGAGCCATAAACAACATTTATCACGCCATCAGGTACACCGGCTTTAGCTAAGGCGTCAATGAGTTCAGCGGTGCTGGCTGGAGTATAGGTGGCTGGTTTGATTACTATCGTATTGCCGCATAATAAGGCCGGAAAGATTTTCCAAGAAGGGATTGCCATTGGAAAGTTCCAAGGGGTGATTAATCCCCAAACCCCCATCGGTTGCCGGATAACAAAACACATTTTATTGCGCAATTCCGAAGGTGTGGTTTTAGCAAAAAACCTTCTGCCTTCTCCTCCAGCGTATAAGCCGGTATCAATCGCTTCTTGGACATCGCCTCTGGTCTCTTTCAATATTTTGCCCATCTCACGGGTCATCAATTTGGCTAATTCTTCTTTGCGGGCAATTAAGATTTCGGTCGCCTTACGCAGGATTTCACCTCGGATAGGAACAGGAACTTTTCGCCACAAAGGATATGCCTTTTTTGCGGCAGCAACCGCATCTTCAACATCGGCGTTATCCGAAAGCGGAAAGATACCAATCAAATCATCTTGATTGGCAGGGTTACGATTTTCATAAGTCTTACCCGAATGGGCAGACACATATTTACCGTTGATAAAGTTTTTATATTCTTTTGCCATTTCTAACTCCTTTGGTCAATACTAAATAAAAGGATGGTAAAGGTCAAGACCAATCGCAATTGAACAAGTCATTGTTTAATTTTAAGTTAAAGTAACTTTAAGAGTTGCTCTGGGAAGTTATTTCATAGTATTAAAAGCCGACATTCCTCAATGAAGGATGGATTTGATTCCAAAGATACATTCTCTTCAATAACCCACTTGCTTTAAGAATTTATTCCCTAAGACCAAGGATTACAGGATAACGAAAAAGATTATTATTGCCGAGTAATTTTTAGCCTTTAGTCTAACAACAAACAACCAATATCTAATAACTCATTTGGTTGACAGTGAGTAAATTGTTATTTATATTGAACCAATGACAAAACAATCGCTTGTTATTAAAAATGCCAAGCAAATATTGACCATTCAAGAAGATAGTCTGGGAATTATTGAGAACGGCACAATTGTCATCCAAGATGGTAAAATTGAAGCGATTCCACCAAATTCGAAATTCGGAATTCGGAATTCGGAATTTGTAATTGATGCTTCGGGCTGTGTGGTGATGCCAGGTTTTGTTGATTGTCATACCCATCTCGTCTTCGCCGGTGACCGGGCTAACGAATTTGAGATGCGATTGGCGGGTAAAACCTACCAAGAAATCTTAAAAGCCGGTGGCGGGATTATGGCAACCGTGCGCCAAACTCGAAAGGCAACCGAAGAAGAACTTTATAAACTCGCTTTCGAAAGAATCGAAAGATTACTTGAATGGGGAACAACTACGGTTGAGATTAAATCAGGTTATGGATTAGAAACCGAGCAAGAACTGAAAATCTTAAGAGTGATTAAACGGTTACAAGCAGACGATAAAATAACTATTGTTCCGACCTTTTTAGGTGCCCACACTATCCCAACCGGTAAAAAGAAAAGAGATTATATTGATGAGATTAAAGAAAAGATGATTCCAATGGTGGCAAGAGAAAGATTGGCAAAATTTTGTGATGTCTTTTGTGAAAACTTTGTCTTCAATGCCCAAGAAGCCAAAGAAATCCTTGAATGCGCCAAAGAGTATGGCTTAATTCCCAAGATTCATGCTGACGAGATTGAACAATCGGGTGGTGCCGAAGTTGCTGGCGAAGTTGGAGCAATTTCCGCTGAACATTTACTCTACCCTTCGCTAACCGGTCTTAAAAAGATGAAAGAAAAAGATGTCACCGCGGTGCTATTACCAACAACTGCTTTATTCTTACAATCAAAAGACCGCCCCCCGGTTGCGAAAATGCGAAGGTTGGGTTTAAGAATTGCCTTGGGTAGTGACTACAATCCTGGCACAAGTATGATTTATCCGATGCCGATTGTCATAGCCTTAGCCTGCCTTCTTTACCGATTAACCATACCTGAGGCATTGATTGGGGCAACGCTCAATAGTGCTAAAGCCCTTGGACTGGAAAACAAGGTCGGTTCCCTTGCGGTCGGCAAACAGGCGGATATTATAATCCTTGATGTTCCAAGTTATCAGCATATTCCCTACCAATTCGGTAGAAATTTTATCAAGACTGTAATCCGAAAAGGGAAAGTTGTAAAATTTGGAGGTAAATAGGACTGGTGCTTATTTATTAATCCTTTTCAATCCTAAAAAACAACCAGTAAGAATTGGCAAGTTGGGTAAGATTAATTTTCTTCGAGGTTATTATTTTTATGTTGGCTCGGGAATGAAAAATCTTGAACAAAGGGTTTTAAGACATAAGCGAAAACAGAAGAAGATTCGTTGGCATATTGATTATCTAACTAAAAGATTTCAATTTGTTGATGCAAAACTTTTTCCATCTTCAAGAAAGTTAGAATGCCAAATTGCTAAAATTCTTGCGCAAAAATTCAAGATAATTAAAGGTTTCGGTTGTAGTGATTGTCGCTGTCAAAGTCATTTATTTTATTTAGATAGGCTGTTCGGCAAGAATTTAAACCGAATCTTATGTTCAATGCCAAGTTTTCACGCTATTCCAACAGTAATCAATTCGACAAAAACAAAAAACTTGACAATTGCCAATTCATTGCTATACTAATTGCGAGATTGCTTTTTGAAAATCCGAAATTGAGACTCGGCGTCGGTAAGGTACTTTTCTCAAGTCGGATAGGTCATTTTTGGCGATTGGTTTGAAAAACTGAAAATAAGAGGCTAAATTATGTTTCTCTTTATAATTATCTTGAAACCTTTCTCTTTGGTGGTAGAGAGAAAAGAGAGAGTTTATAAGCCACCGAAACAAAGGAGGGTAGAAATGGTTAAACCCAAAAACTTCAACAGAACAGTCCTTTTTGGACTGGCAATGCTTGCCACGACATTATTGCTTGAAGTGGCATACCCCCAGGAGACAAAAGGAGTTGAGTTAAGGTTGATTTCGAAACAACCAATTGAGAAGGAGCAATGGAGCGATGTCCAAGAGATAAAATCCAAAAATGGTAAGTTCAAAGGAATTGTTGTTTACGGAGAATACACTGAGTTTGGTCCCGAAGTTAAGAAATTTGCGTTAATGGATTCGAAAGGAAATATTCTTTGGGAAAAAACGCACCCTATTGAATGTGGTTTTCAAATCACCAATGATGGCTATGTAATAGCAGAGAAGATTTCTCCCAGTAGTGAATATTCATTTGGGTTAACATCATTTTCGTTTTACGATCAAAAGGGAAATTTAATAAGACACACTGAAAAGTTAAGATATAGTGGCAAGGGTGATTTTCTAGCCGACGTTGGTTATTTACTTGTTAGAACTGAAGAAAATGACCTTTTGCTCTTTGATACCAAGGGAAATCTTATACAGAATTATGGACCCTGTAAAGATTTCGTTGCCTCGCCTGATTTTAAAAGCCTCGTAGTTTTTTATCAGAAAGAACTGCGATTCTATCGCAATGGGGAGTTTATTGGCAAGGAAACTATCGAATCGCATCCACTTCTCGGAGGAATGCGCATATCGCCGGATGGCGAATATTTAGCTTATCTAACTCGTAACAATATCAGCCTTTTTGAAATCGAGAAGACTAAAAAACTGTGGCAGTTCGATAAAGTAGAAAGTCTCAGTTTTGCATCGTTAGACCTGTCTTTTTATGGTGAAATTGTAGCTGTTGGTTTAGATTACAATGTAAAAAACGACCCAAAAACACATTCCTATGGCTATGTTTATCTTTTTAACAGAGAAGGGAATAAATTAGCGGAACAGAAGATAGGGTACACTGAGTGGAACATCTGGACACCGAACGTTGATATAACAGAAGACGGCAAATTTCTTTATATTAAAACTTTAAATGAGATATACAAATTTGAGGTGAAATGAGGGACAAAAATGCCTTATGTCTAAAAATCTGTTTGGTTTGTTTGTGTCCTACTACTTATAGTTAATACTACCGTTTCGGGTCCTTGGCCATTAGAGCCATTTCACCAACCCCATCAAATAGGGAATAACTACGGCGAATATCAGAATTACCAATCGCCTCTTCGTACCGAGCCTTATTTTCATACTGGAGTTGATATAATGGCTTTGGCGGGAACCAAAGTTTATTCGATTGAAACGGGTTTTGTAGTGGAAATTCGTAATCCGTCCTTTTTTCGACACCCAGCATACTGGACAATTGTCATTAGAAATGATAATGCAAATTGTGATTGGCAGTATTGCCATTTGGACTCTGATTATATTTTTGTTAGCATCGGACAAGAAATCGAGATATACGACTCGATTGCTAGAATTTACGATTGGCCGAAACCCAATGATTTCGACCATCTTCATTTAACGAGAGCTGACATTACTGGTTGCGCTATTGCAAACCCATTGGAGTTGCTTGCGCCAAATTCTGATAACCATCCGCCAATCTTTACATCATTTCCTGCCCCACACGGCAACGACTGTTTCGCCTTTTGTAAAGATGATGCTTCGGTTTATTATCGAAATGCTGATTCATTATACGGCGATGTTGATATTGTTTGTCGAATCGCCGATTTGTTCCTGCCGGGTCTTCCGAATTCGGTTTGGGATACCTTAAGTCCTTATAAGATAACTTACCAGATTAGAGAAAATAAAACGGGTAAAATAGTCGTTGGACCAACTGAAGTCCTGCATTTTAACGGCTCTTTGCCACCGGATGCGCTCATTCATCAGATATATAAAAATAACGGTGTCTGTAATTCGGAGGGCAATTACAATAAACGCGCCTTCTTTTATATTCTGACCAATGCTGAGTTAAATGGTTGCTGGCGCACTACTGATTTTGTTAATGGTGAATATTGGATTGAGGTGAACGCTTATGACCATACGCTCAATCACTCTTATTGCAACCGATTGGTCAAGGTTAGAAATAGACACGATGTCGGAGTGGAAGGAATAATCAGTCCGCCCCAAGGGATGATTTATAAGAATGTTCCGATTACACCTAAGGCGACTATTAAAAACTACGGTAATTTCAACGAAACCTTTAAGGTGTGTTTTCAGATTACGGATAGTATGAATGCGCAGGTTTATTATATGGAACAGAATATCTCTCTTTTGGCTGGTCATGTTTTAGAAATTAACTTTCCATCTTGGATACCAACTAATGGAGGTACTCATAGAGCTTATTGCTATACCTTGTTAGCCAATGATGAGAATCCTTCCAATAATGTAGCTATCAATCAATTCTTTGTTATTGAGGAAGGCGGTGGTAGCGGCAGTAACGAAGATGGTCTAAGGGCAGATGAAGATTTCAATAATTCTCCCGGGCCGGGGCAAATCTGCACCCCAAACGACCCTTGCGGTTATTGCTGTATTTGTGCCGGCCATAGCCACCGCTGTTGTCTCTGTGGCGGTCCTTGTCCCGGTTGCTGTGTTTGTTCCAACAGTTGCGATGGCTGTTGTGCCTGCGAAGGAAGACGAACGATATGGCCACCAGCTGGCTGGCGCGTCTTTTTCCAATTAGCCAGTTTTTCGCACCTGCTGGCATCGAAAAACTGGGTCGCCTTGGGTGACTAATCCGACGCCTTATGCGCTACTGGATTGGGATTTCACCGGTGGCATCACAATTGAATCGCTAATTAGCCCGGTGATAAATTTAGCCAATTGCACCACTGCAATTCTGCGCTGTAGCACTTATTTTGACCACAGAATTGATAGCTATACCGCAAAATTGGTTGGTTCAATCAATGGCGGTGCCACTTTTCCTTATCTGATTAAAGATTATGCAGGAAGTGATTTCGGTCCTGGGGTCGAATCATTCAATATTACGAGTTGGGCTGCCGAACAACCAAGGGTAAAATTTGCCTGGGTTTATACCGGGGGTGTGAATAGGATTGACTTCTGGGCAGTAGACAATATTAGAGTCTTCGGGCTTCCTGGCTTTGAGCACGACATCGGAGTGACGGAAGTGAGAGTACCAAGTGGCATAATTCCTAATAACACCCGGCAAAGACCTAAGGTTATAGTTAGTAATTTTGGTAACTACCAAGAAACGCTTAAGGTATTCTGTAGGATTGATGAACTCTATTCCGATTCAGCTTATGTAGCTTTACCACCAGCAAAATCGGCGATTGTTAAGTTTGATGAATGGCTGGCAACAGTTGGTAATCATACGATAAAGTCATACGCAAAATTAATTAACGATGAAAATCGAGCTAATGATACTGCGGTTGCTACCTTTCAAGTTGTTGCTAATACTTGGATTAATAAAGAGCGGGCTTTAGCAGCAGTAAAGACTGGAGGTGCAATTACTGCCACCGCGGATAAACTATATGCCTTGACCGGTTATCCAAATATGGCATTTCTCCGCTATTCGCCAGAAGACAACCAATGGCGTCGCCGCCTAATGATGCAGAGCGAGGAGCTGCTTTAGCTTGGGCAGGCGATAGTCTTATCTATATGTTAGAGGGCGGGGCAAGCAAAAGGTTCTACCGTTACAATTTGAAAACCAACGCTTGGCAATGGTTAGCAAATACTCCGGAAAAAATCGGCTGGGGCGGAGCATTGGTTTGGGCTGGTGGCGATTACCTATACGCCCTGAGAGGAAACGAGAAAAAATCATTCTACCGATATCGAATATCAACCAATTCTTGGGAGAATCTAACCGAGACGCCGGGAAAGATTGGTTGGGGTGGGGCATTAGTCTGGGACCACAACAATTACCTCTATGCATTAAGGGGCAGTAACGAACCGTCTTTTTATCGCTATCAAATAAATAGTAATACTTGGACTACATTAAACTCAACACCGGCAACGGTTGGGCGCGGCGGTAGTTTGGCTTATGATACAGTCAACAACAAAATTTTCGCGTTCCGAGGTAAAGAGACAAATGAATTCTGGATTTTCAATCCAAGTTCCAATTCTTGGCAGTACCGTGCCTTTACTCCATCACCGGTTGGTCGAGGCGGTGCAATTACTTTCCATAAAGGGAGTATCTATGGTTTGAGAGGCGATAATGAACGCGATTTTTGGAATTACGCTTTGCAAGCGGGTGGTGACTACAGCGATAACGGTAAACCAGATACAGTGGTCAAAAGAGATCCAGGTACTCCACTCGGCGAAGGCGAAGTTGGTATCGTGCTCGATTCTTTAGACAATGCATTTCCAGCAATTTCACCGGATGGCAATTGGGTTAGCTATCAAAAATTAGATACTACCGGTAGCTATCAACTCTACAAAATTTCGATTCGAGGCGGTGACGAAATTCAATTGACTAATGATACATTTAGTTATACTAATCCCCAATGGTCGCCTGATGGCGAATGGATTGTCTGCATAAGAGACGGTGAAATTTACAAGATGCGAAGTGATGGAACCGATGGCATGGTGTTAGCCACCGGTATTTGTGCCACCCCAAAGTGGTCCCCGGACGGAGAATTTATTATCTTTACCAAATGGGTGGGCTATCATAGCCTATATTTAGTCGAGGCCGACGGCAGTTATGAAGAACCATTGACCAATGACGGATGCGATGTCCGATTTCCCCAGTGGTCACCAAATGGTGAGTGGTTGGCATATCAAAAGCTTATAAACGGAACCTATCAAATCTGCAAGATGTTAATCGCAACGCACGAAGAAACTAAATTAACTAATGATATTAATGACAATACTAATCCTTGTATCGCTCCTGATGGCAATTGGTTAGTATATGAAAAAAAAGAAGATAATAACGGCTATCGCCAAATCTACAGGATTTTCTCAGATGGCAGTGAAGAAACAGCTTTGACCACTGAAGCTTGTGGCCATGAAAATCCAAAGGTTTCACCTGATGGCAATTGGATTGCATATGTAAAGTGGGTTGAATCGCATGAAAGTCACATCTGTCAGTATATGATGCAATCGAGTATCGAAACTGAACTAACCGAAGGTGATGCGGTGCGTGAATATCCTGATATTTCACCGTTTGGTAACTTGATAGTTTATGTCTGTGATTATGAATTAAACGACCGATGGAATGATAACCGGTCAATCTTCCTGGTTCGAGTTAATTCAACCAGTATAAACGATAAAACCAATATTTTGCAACGAACCAAAAGGTTAAATCTCTACCAGAATCGCCCAAACCCGACAAAAGGGATAATGACGATATGCTATGAAATTCCAGTTGAATTAAAGATTAGTCTCAAAGTCTATGATGAAACAGGAAGATTGGTAAAAACACTCGTTGATGGAATGGTTAAGCCTGGCAATTATGTGGCTTGCTGGGATCGAAGGGATAATAACGGCAAAACGGTTTCCGCTGGTATCTATTTCTATGAGCTCTTAGCAAATAATAAATCTCTATTGAAAAAGGCGGTCGTATTGAAATAAAAATTGCCAAACAAGTAGGATAATTGAGATAGCCAACTTCTGAAGTTATCCGAGGTTATCCTAAAATTAGTGAATAGTGGTTAGGTGCTGGTAAAAATAATAATGAGTCAATATACAAACCAGCTCCCCAGGTAGCCTACTGGGCAGCCCCAAAATCAGTGATTTAGTAGATAGGGTTAGGAATTGGTGAAGATCATCAAAAGTTGTTGCGGCGCAATTTATCGCACAACAATTTAAACAATTGAACCAGTTTGAACTATTTTTCGACGCATCATAAAATCAGTGATTCCAGGATAAATTTTAGGGATTAGTGAAAATAAT
>JBDRUX010000035.1:0-21722 GCA_039801565.1 Caldifarciminota bacterium | reverse complement strand
TACCAACCAACCCCCTAACTTGCTCCCCAACCAACTCCCAAGGCAGCCTACGGGGTAGCTTAGGGGGTAGCCTACGGGGTCACCCCCTATACGATACCCCCTCCCAAGGAAAAAATTGGCATAAGTGACGGACGACCAAGATGATAGACGAAAAAATCGGTCATTTTTAGGTTGAAATATATTTCAACTTTTTCTGGAACAAAGACCAGTACTGATGTTAGGCTTATATTTTCTTTTTTGCTAAACCAGTTACCTTCTTAGGCTTGGATACTATACCTTTAAAATCAAATAGCTAAATCGGTAAGATTAGTTGAGGCATACCAGTTATGGGATGGTTTTGGAAATAAGGTTTCAGTTTGTATACCTTCTCAATAAGTTCGGATTTTAAAATCAGTTCCGGGCGGTCAAGCGCCACCGCTGTCCCATTGTCTAATAATAAAATCCGTGAGCAGATTAAACTGGCTAAATTTATGTCGTGGGATAAGAATACAATCGTCATCCCAGTTGCATTTAACTTTTTTAGGATTTTAACGAATTGGACCTGATGGGTAATATCCAGGTGGGAGGTTGCTTCGTCTAACAAGAGTATCTTCGGCTCTTGTGCCAAGGCTCGGGCTAAGACGACCCTTTGCCTCTCACCTGCCGAAATCTGATTGATAGATTTATCTTTTAACTTTAAAGTATCAGTTAGACGCAATGCCTCGGTCGTCTTGTCATAGTCAATCGGTTTGGGATTGGCTAAACGACCCAAATACGGGTTACGACCCCAAAGCACGACATCGAAGACCGTAAATTCATAGGCAAAAAAATTCTCTTGTGGCACAAAGCCGATGGTTTTTGCCAATTCCCGACGGCTAATCTTAGTTATCTCTTTATCAAAGATTAAGACATCACCGGTCTTTGGTCTTAAGAAACCTGCCATCAGTTTAAGAATCGTGGTCTTACCTGCCCCATTTGGACCAATTATGCCAAAAAATTCACCGGTTTTGACCGTTAAAGAAAAATTATCGAGCAAAGGTTTTTGCTCGTAACCGAAGGAGATATTTCTTAAAGTTATGGCATCGTTCATAATTTGGTTTTTAAAAGGTAAATGAAAAATGGCACACCCAAAAGCGCAGTGACAATACTTAATGGTAACTCAATTGGGGCAAGTGTGCGGGCTAAAATGTCGGCAATAAGTAAACCGCTCGAGCCTAAAAGAAAAGAATAGGGCAATAGTCGGCGATGCGTCGGACCAAAAATCAACCGGACGATATGCGGAATGATTAAACCAATAAAACTAATCGCACCAGTAAAGGAAACAACCAATCCCACCAAAAGCGAGGTGACAATAAATATCTCTTGTGTCACCTTTTTGGTATCAATTCCAAGACTGGCTGCTGCCTCTTCGTTCGTTGATAGAATATCCAAGGTCCGCCAATAACTGAATAGGTAACAAAAGCCACCCATCGCTAATAATAAAGCAATAATGAATAAGACAAAATTTTGGGCGGTAAAGACGATACCTAAATGTCCCAATAAGAGATAAAGGGTCTGAGTCAACGGCTTACGAGAAAATACCATTGTCAACATCACAAGACTGGAGAAAAAGAAACTGACAATCACACCAGCTAAGACTAAACCGGTTTTGGTGATACGACCTTTAATGCGAGCAATACCGTAGACAAAAATTATTGTGATTAGCGCGCTGGCAAAAGAGAATAGAAAGACCAAGATATTGGTTTTTGTCCCAAAGAGTAAAGCGAGGCTTGTGCCAAATGCCGCACCCGATGCGATACCTAAGGTATATGGGTCAACCAAAGGGTTTTGGAGTAACCCTTGCAGAGTTGCGCCAACTGAGGATAGAATTCCACCCGCGAAAACTCCGGCCAAGACTCGGGGCAGGCGAATCATAATCGGAATTTGAAGCGAAGCTAAAGAAAATCCAGTCGGACCGAGCAAAAATGAAATAGTCATCGCTAAAGCCAGTAAGAGAAAAAGCCAAAACCAACTCATCACAATTTTAATTATTTTTAATCCTCATTGCCAAGGCAGAAATTCCTTGGACGATTCTCGGTCCGGGACGGAAAATCAAATCCGGATTCACATCATCGTAAACTTTATTATTTTTTATTGCGGCAATCTCTTGCCAGCCTAAACGCTTTTTCACTTCTTCTTTTTTGGCTTGGGGATGAAGAATAAAAATGACGGCTGGATTGCGTTTAATTACCTCTTCTTGATCAATTATCGGATACTCTTGGGATACATCGGCGAAGATATTCTTGCCTCCTGCCCGACTTATCACATCGTTGATAAATGAACTACCACCCACCGTCATCAAAGGTGTTTGCGCTATCTCTAAATAGACCGGAATATCTCCCAAACCAGCTGGACAAGCCTTAGCAAGCGTTGTCGCTAATGATTCGCCACGTTCGGGTCTACCTAAAATTTTGCCAATGGTTCTTATCTCCTGAAACATACTATCAATCGTTATCGGCTGAGAAATGAAGACTCGAATCTTTAATTCTTTTAATCGTTCGATTATAATCTTTTGTTCAGGCATTGTGGCAAAGACGATATCCGGCTTTAAGGCAAGAATCTTTTCTAAACTCGGGTTCGAGAAATCACCGACTTTGTAAATCTTTTGTGCCTCAGGGGGATAGTCACAATAGACTGTATTGCCAACCAGATTAGCCTCACAACCCAAGGCAAAAATAATTTCCGTGATACTGGGCACTAAACTGACAACTCGTTTTGGTGTCACTAAAGTTGGTTGAGAACAACTGGCTAACCAACTTATCAAAAGAAACAAAATTAATAAATTTTGCAATGCAAAATGGTGAGTGTAATAAAGTTGCTTCATTGCTCAGGGGTGGCTAATTTTATTTGGTTTTCGGGCAACTCAGAGAGCGAGGCATTGATTTTTTGGGCAAAGAGGAGATAGGCAGTATGCGATACCATCCTTTCTTTGGGTCGGGTACCGGAGATTTTCACGGCGATTTCTCGTTCCAATAATTCGACAACTCGAATCCGAACAAATCCTTCTAATTCCAAGACCGATTTCGTCTTTCTAATCTGTTCAACCGTTGGGCTTAAAGTGACTAAGGCGTGGCCACCCTTTAGTGCCTTCTTTGCCCAACCAATTACGCTCCAGGGTTCGGGCAGGTCAATAAAGATGGCATCCATTTCTGTTTGTTGAAATCCTACTTTTTCCACATCGGCTTCAATAAAATTGACCCATTCTTCCAAGCCCAATCGTTTCACATTGGCACGGGCATTTTCTAAGAATTCTTTTCTTACTTCATAAGTATAGACTTTACCGGTTGGTCGCACAAAATTGGCTAAGATTATCGTCAAAGCGCCGCTACCGGTACCGACTTCACAAACTTTTGCCCCAGGGAAAATTATTGTCCGTAAAAGCATAAGGCCGGCATCCTTGGGATAGACGATGGTGGTGGTGCGTTTTACTTTTAGTGCCAAATCGGCTAAAGTTGGTTTTAATAGATAAAAGACCGTACCGGTATGACTTTTAATTGCATCGCCGTACTCTTTACCTAAAATCGCCTTTAAATCAATATTGCCCTTATGGGTAGAAAAGCTACCCGCTTCGGGTAAACTCAATAAGTATTGAGCCTTCTCACTATTGTAAAGTAATACGAGGTCAGTTGGCTTTAACATTTTTCAATTTTATCGGCTTACAACCGATTGTCAACCCAATTCAGTAGTGGTTAATTATTTATTACCCGTGGGTCGAAAATGCTAAAAATTAAAATTCTTATTTCAGACGTTTCGGGTACTCTGCGCTTAAATACAGACATTTAAAACTGACTTGACAATTCCCAATTTATTAATACTCTATTTCTGTGCAAATTGGTTCATTATGGCGAAAACTCACCGAACGCTTTTCTAATGATGTAGCGATTGATTTAGGTACCTCGACTACTCTCATATATGTAAAAGGGAAAGGCATTCAATTGTACGAACCATCAATCGTTGCGATTGAGGAGGGAACCCAAAATGTTGTGGCGGTTGGGCACGAAGCGAAAAAAATGCTGGGAAGGACTCCAGAAGGCATCAAGGCAATCCGGCCGATGAAGGATGGTGTCATTGCCGATTTCGGCATTGTTGAAATTATGCTGAAGACTTTCATCACAATGGTCCAGAAGAAAAAACTCTTTGTGCGACCTCGGGTCATCATCTGTGTTCCCTCCGGTATCACTGAGGTGGAAAAACGCGCGGTGCGCGATTCGGTCGAGGCAACCGGCGCCCGTGAGATTTATCTCATCTCCGAACCGATTGCTGCGGCGATTGGTGTCGGCTTGCCGGTTGATGCTCCAACCGGTAATATGATTGTTGATATCGGCGGCGGTACTACTGAAATTGCTGTCGTTGCCCTCTCCGGTGTCGTGAATGTCAACTCAATTCGGATTGCTGGTGATGAGATGGATGAAGCTATCA
Organism: Caldifarciminota bacterium; assembly: GCA_039801565.1. GTDB lineage: Bacteria > Hydrothermota > Tepidihabitantia > Tepidihabitantales > JAOUPE01 > JBDRUX01. The sequence continues at coordinate 17,285 of JBDRUX010000035.1, read as the reverse complement.
TCAATTATGTTAAAAAGAACTATAATCTAATTATCGGCGAACAAACTGCCGAAATGATTAAGATTAAAATCGGCTCGGCCTATGCTACCGGCAAGGATGAAATTATGGAGGTCAAGGGAAGAGATTTGGTCTCGGGTATCCCTAAGACTATTAAAATCACCGGAGCTAAGATTCGAGAAGCCTTAGAAGAACCGGTTACTTTAATTGTCGAGGCGGTGCGTCTTGCCTTGGAAAAAACACCGCCCGAATTAGCCGCCGATATTGTTGACCGCGGAATTTATATGGCAGGTGGTGGCTCACTGCTAAAAGGACTTGACCTTCTAATCGCGGAAGAGACCAATCTGCCCGTCTATGTCGCCGCCAATGCCACCGATTGCGTCGTATTAGGCGCCGGCCGAGTCTTAGAAGATATTCATCACAACGAAAAATTGTTAATCAAAACCAAATAATTTCAAATAAATTAAAAATAATAAATGACCATTTCCACTGAACAATGAAAAGTTACGAAAAGAGTAAGCATGTCCCTTCGTTGGAATGCGGCAATAATTCAAATCTTCAATTACCGCTGCTAACTCAATGTTCAAATAGTTCAAGTGGTTTAAGGAGTCCAGCGGTTAATAATTTGCGGAAATGGTTCAAATAGAAAAAAAACCCAGCCGAACTAAGGACGACAACCGCCTTTTTCTCATCTTTTTACTACTGAGTATCATCTTATTACTCCTCCCTGGCTCTCTAAAATTTAATCTCTTCTTTTACCCGCGGGTAATTCTCTTAACTCCCCTGAACCTCTCGCTCCGTTTTCTTGCAGAACTTTCTCAACTGCGACAAGAGAATTTGAGGTTGAAAGCACTCACAACTCAATTGCAAATTGAGAATATCGGCTTAAAAGAGATTATTCGAACGCAAGTCAAACAACTTACCCCACCATCATTTGACTCAACTTTGCCTAATTTCACATTAAAACGGGCCCAAGTTGTTAGCCGTGACCGTTTGACCTTAGTGAGTTACCTGCTTCTCAATCAAGGTGAGCAGGCTGGGGTTAAAGTCAATATGCCCGTAATAGCTGAAATGGGAGTAGTCGGCAAAGTTATTGCAACTTCACCATTCCAAGCCTTAGTCGAGACAATGCTCAGTAAGGATTCAAAGATCGCTGGTGTTGACCTGCGCAGTCGGGTCACCGGTGTAGTGACTGCTCATCCACCGAATCGTCTGCGACTTTTGTATGTGCCTCGCGATGCTGATGTCACAGTTGGTGATACGATTATCACTTCTGGGTTGGGCGGAATCTTCCCAAAAGGATTCTTAATCGGCACAGTGGTGAAAACCAATCCGGAACAAAATTCTAATCATTCGGCTTTGTTTAAAGATATATTATTGAAGCCTTTCGTTGATATTTATGCCACCGAAGCGGTCTACATTATTACCGGTGAAACCGAACGACCAAAAACAAAACGACCGAGAACCGATTGGGATAAGTTATTGGAGCAATTTAAAATTGAGCCACCAATTGAAATAAAAATTCGATGAAAATTCTTTTTCAACTCTTGCTAATTTACTTTCTATTTCTTATTCAAGCTGGAATTGCCCATTATGCGCCGGATTTAGTTATGTTGGCATTAGTAATTTTTGCTTTAAACGAACCAAAAAAGGCCGTTCTGACCTTATCCTGCTTTGCCGGTTTCTGTCTCGATTTGGTCACACCCCAGACTTTTGGTTTCAACTTATTGTTATTAATCTTGACCGGTTTTTCTGTTTCTAACTTACGCACAATGGTCTATTATGCCAACCGTTATGCTTTAGTGCTGTTGGCAATTGCCTTAGGGTTGAAATATGGTTTAGGTTTTTTGTTGTTTCGGGTAATGCCACCGGTATTGGAAGTTTTATTATCAAGCTTGGCTACTTTGCTTTTAATGTTACCTTTTTCGTTTTTTAAATCAAAGCATTATGAATATTAATTAAATGAATTAACAGTTATGGAAGCAAGACTAAGAGTTTTAGTTGGTATTGGGACCGTTTTTTTCTTAGCGATTATTGCCCGACTTCTCCAGTTTCAAATTGTGCTTGGTGCCCGTTATTATCGCTTAGCCGAGATGAACCGAATTCGCCGGGTCACTATCTCAGCGCCGCGTGGAAAAATTTTTGACCGTAACGGTAAAGAACTGGCAACAACCCAGCCCGCCTTTTCCCTCTCTGTCATTCCGGCGGAAACCGATAGTTTGACTATAGCCAAATTAAAATTATTGTTAAAAGATATATTACCTGAATCTTCCTTGGTCTGGTCGAGGATTGAACGGAACCGGTCATCCAGTTACCCCTTGCGTATTTTTCGAAACATCAGTCAGAAATTAGTATCAAGGATTGAAGAAAACTCTAATGACCTTTCCGGAGTCGAGATTTCCGTGGAACCTTTGCGCTATTATCCTTTCGCCGATACCTTTAGTCATATCCTTGGGTATATTAACGAGATAACCGAGGAAGAATTGAAACGCGATTCCAGTTATAACCCGGGAAATTGTATCGGACGCACTGGCATCGAGGCTCAATATGAACAATATTTGCGAGGCAAGGATGGCATCGAGTATATTGAAGTTGACAGTCGAGGACGGCGTGTCGGTATTCTGAGTGAAAAAAAACCAATTCCCGCCGAACCCGGGGGTGATATCTATTTAACGATTGATGCTGACCTCCAACGCTATGCCTATCAACTTTTAGCCGATTATCCAAGAGCGGCGGTGGTGGGAATTGATTTGAGTGACGGTGGGGTGCTGGTTTTAATCTCAAAACCTGGTTTCGACCCAAATCAGCTGTTGGGTGTAATGAGTGAAACCGAATGGCAGACATTAATTAGAGACCCCAACCGACCTTTTTTTAATCGAGCGATTATGGGAACTTACCCCCCAGGTTCGACTTTCAAACCTTGTGTCGCCTTGGCTGGACTCGAAAAAGGACTTTTAACCCCAAACTCTTATTTCACTTGCACTGGGAAATTTCCGTTTGGCAACCGAATCTTTCGCTGTTGGTCAACCCACGGAAGACTAAATTTAATTGACGCCATTACTCATTCCTGCAATAGTTATTTTTATCAAGCGGGTTTGCGCTTGGGTTTAGACCCAATAACCACCACTGCTTTAGAGTGCGGTTTTGGTGTCCCTACCGGCATTGACATCCCTGGCGAGAAAAAAGGGTTGATTCCAACCCGTTCGTACCTTGAGGCGCGTTACGGTAAGCGGAGGATTCCTTCGGGAATTTTATTGAATTTAGCCATTGGTCAAGGTGAAGTATTAGTGACACCACTGCAGTTAGCTTGTTTTTATGCCAGGATTGCTGGTGACGGTCAATTTTTTAAACCGCATCTTTTAATGAAGACCGGCAATACCAATTTGAAATTGGAAATTCAAAATTCAAAATTAACAACTGTCTTCGCTTTATTAAAAGATGCGCTTTTTTATGCGGTCGAGCGAGGAACTGGTGCTGGTGCAAAAGTAGCAAGCATCACAATCGCCGGCAAAACCGGAACGGCTCAGAATCCATTTGGCGAAGACCATGCTTGGTTTGTCGGCTATGCTGGCACACAAAAGCCAGAAGTTCTTTTTTGCATTTTAGTTGAAAATGCCGGTAAAGGTGGCGCAATTTGTGCCCCGATTGCCCAAAAACTTTTCCGATACTATTTCAAAATCCAACCCGGCACTTCCTCGCAACTTGTCTCATCGAATCAGCAGGAATAAATGCTAAATCAATCTTATCCCGCAACTCAAATCAAGTGGAAAAATGAATCCTTGCCTGTAATCTTAGTTGTTGCCCTTTTAACAATAATTGGTCTGCTGGCAATTTATAGTGCCGGCAATCTCCGCTTTACAATTCGTCAACTTTGCTGGTTGCCATTTGCTGTAATCGCATTTTTATTTGCCTATCGTTTACCCCAACGACTTCTGTTTTATCTTGCCTATCCTCTATTTTTCTTTGGGATTTTTCTTTTAATTTTGGTTTTGATATTTGGCAGTGGTGTTGGCGCCAAGCGTTGGTTTAATTTCGGCTTGGTTAGCTTTCAACCGTCCGAGTTTATCAAATTGACAACCGTATTAGCATTAGCAAGATTTTTGAGTATGCGTCGGAAATTTACTTTTCGCTTTGCTGATTTAATCTTGCCAATTTTATTTACTTTAGTCCCGGCCTTGCTAATTTTGGCTGAGCCTGACCTTGGCTCAGCATTGGTCTTTCTTCCAATTCTGGCGGTAATGTTATACTGGAAAGGGCTAAACCTTTTTCAGATCTTTTTGTTATTTTCACCACTGCTCAGTTTTGTTTTTGGTTATAACCTTTATACTTGGATTGGTTATTTTGTACTATTAGTTATTATTCTCTTCTGGCAGGGTAATGTTTTACAAAGTTTAGTAGCGTTAGGAGTCAATTCCTTAAGCGGGCTTTTGGAGCCTTTAGTCTGGTCTTGTCTAAAAGATTATCAACGTGCCCGCATCACCAATTTCTTGGCACCTTGGGTTGACCCAAAAGGAATCGGTTGGAATTTGATTCAATCCCAAATTGCCATCGGCTCCGGTCGACTCTGGGGAAAGGGATATTTATCCGGTACCCAGAAAAGACTTGAGTTCTTACCGAACCGGCATACTGATTTTATCTTTTCGGTAATTGGCGAAGAGTTTGGATTCATTGGCTGTCTTTTAGTTCTACTGCTCTTTTTCTTTTTACTCTATCGCTTAGCCCTGATAGCCCGATATACCCGAGATGAATTTGCCAGTCTTGCTATAATTGGTTTTACGACAATTATCGCCTATCAGGTAATTGTGAATATTGGCATGCTTTTGGGCTTAATGCCAATTACTGGTATTGCTTTACCATTTTTGAGTTATGGCGGAACTTCTTTACTCTTTAATTTTACAATGATTGGTTTGGCATTAAATCTTCAAAAGTCACCTGACTGAATCAACCTTGACAACTAATCAGAACTGAATTATTATTAAAATGTGCTAAAACGGAATTCGAAAAGCAGACGATTACCTTGGGATTCTTATTTTATGAAAATTGCTGAATTGGTTGCAGAACGCTCGACTTGTCTACGCCGGAAAGTTGGTGCGGTTATCGTCCAAGACCGAAGAATTTTAGCCACCGGTTACAACGGGGCGCCCAAAGGAATTACCCATTGTGAAGAGATTGGTTGTTTAAGAAAGAAATTAAAGATTAAGGCGGGCGAACGGATTGAAATTTGTCGAGGCGTGCATGCTGAACAGAACGCTTTGGTTCAAGCGGCTTCGTTTGGAATAAAAGTTTACGGCGCGACACTGTATTCGACTCATCAACCTTGCATCACCTGTTCGAAATTATTAATCAACGCCGGTATTAAAGAAATTTGCGTCAAAAAATTTTATCCAGACACCTTAGCGCGTTCAATTTTGCAAGAAGCTGGCATTGTTATGCGAAAGGTCAAATAATGACGACCCTCTCGACTTGGTTGCTAAATTTAAAAACTTTAAACAATCCATTTCATAAAACCTGGTCCACGCTCTTTTGTAATATCTTTCCAATACTTTTTCACTTTGGCGTCGAATGGATGACAACAAATAAGATTCATAAGTCTTATTCCGCCTAAACTCTGTTTTTAAAGCGACAATTATCCAGTCACGAATTGGATTAGCGAATATGGATTTCGATTTTGGAATATTTCGGGGCAAGTCCGGGAATAAATCGTGGTACAACCGCAAACATCTCTTTTGGTATAACCATTCGACTTAAAAATTCCTTTTGTAAAATTTGACAGCGTGCTTGTGATAGCGGTTCGTTTTCAGTATAGACATAGATTATTATTTCTTTTTTGAATTTTTCTTTTATGATATTGCTCGCTTCGTCAAGGCGCATTTTCGCATCGAGCGTCAAGTCAGCGGTGCTGCGTCTAAAGATGGCTTCACCAGCCAGGGTAATTATCCATTCGCCCTTATCTTGATAGAGAATACCTGAGATATGCTGGGGTTTGCCCATAATTCGAGTTTGATTACCCAAGGCGTCGTAAGCATAAAAAGTGAAATTATAAACTTCACCGGTAATCATCATCTCGCCGGTCTCGGTTCGACCATCCCAAGTGATAAGGGCTGGTGGGTTGCCTTTTCGGCTGACGCGGCGCACTGTCTCGCCTAAAGAATTTGTCACTACCAACTCCCAACTTGCGACATTGGTTTCAAATTTTGGTAGGAATACCAACACATCGCCGGAAATGATTTCACTTTCGACCGGCACCCGCAAATAACTGGAGCGGAGAAATTGATTGGGAATGGTTAGCTTGTCGATATCATCATAAAGTTTCTCGTCGAAAATATATTTATCGGACTTAAGAAAGTCCGCAAGTGGCTCAAATGGGTCAATGAGCGGTGTCGAATAAATCTTGGTATCCTCGATAAAAACTTGCGTTTGTCCCGAAATCACCTCTTCACTAATCTGGTGTTGGTTGTTCTCATTCTTGGATTTAGGTTCGGTCGCTTTCTCATCTCCGTTAATAAGACACAAGGTTGACCCCAAAAGTAGGCAGAAAATTGAAAGATGTTTCATATTTTTCCTCTCAAATTAAACAAAATTTAAAGGTTATTACGCCCCATTGGACCTCTTGGACGACCTGTGGCGAGAGTGGTGCAAATTTCCAGCGCCTGAGAGCATTAATGACTAACATATCCAATTCCGGATAACCCGAACTCTGTTCAATCGTCATTGTCTCCTTTACCGTGCCATCGGGCAGAACCCAAATTCGGATTATTGCCACGCCACTGATACCGCGTTGTAACGCCCATTCTGGATATTGTGGTAAAAATTTAGTTAAAATTGTGCGTTTGGAAATCGGTCCGGCAATAAAAATATTAGTACCGCGTACCGGCTCGGTCGCAATTCCTTCTATTTCATCCGATGCTCTTGCTTTTGGTCTCACTTCCACCGTTTGTCTTGGTTTTTCTAAAGGTTTGTGCTCAATTTGAATTGGCGGCTCTTCACTCACGCCAATTCCCGGATAACCAGCCAGTCCAAGTCCACCGGCACCCCGTGATAATCCAGATGCCAGTTCAATCGGTTTTTCTAAAAGAATCTCTTCGGTTGATTTTTGGGTGCCATTCGCTAAACTACCAATTCGAATCACATCGAGTTCATCTTGACTTTGATTAACCTCATAACGATTCAAATCAATCAACGCCTGACTTCGGTCAAGTCTTTGGGCAAAATCAATCGAACTAACTTCCTCTGTCGCTTCATCGGTTTTCGGCGGAGCAAGGGTTGGCGTTGGCGGTGTAATCCCTTTCTCTTTACCAGCGCTGGTACCAGGTGTAACAGCAGCCTTAGGAAGAATCTTAGCGACCTCCGGACGATAGGTTTGGTCAATAAAAGTTATTTGATTGATAAAACGATAGTCACGAATAGCCTTTTGTGCTCGCGAAAATAAAATAAGAAGAATAATGTGAATGAGTATTGATAATATTAGGGCATAATCAATTCGCCGGTCTTCTCGAAGGGTTGATTCGACAGGAAATGTAATTTTCATAACTTCAGATTTAATCATCGGATTTTCTTGGTTGCGCAGGCAAGTCTTTGGGCGCCCGCCTGTTTAGCAATTGCAATTAACTCCAAAACATCTTTATGCAATACATCTTTATCCGCTCGGACAACCACCAAACAATATGGGTCTTTAATCAACAACTCATCCAGTTTATCTTCTAAGTCAAGCTTATTAATTGGCTGGTCATTTAAATAAAGTTTGTAATCAGCGGTAAGGGTAATGACAATGTCTTCCTCGGTTTTTCGCTCCGCAGTGTGGGTTTGTGGCACCGCCACTGGTGTATTGCTGTGGGTCATTACCATTGGTGCAGTCATTATCATCATTACGACCAGTAATAAACCAACGCATGCCATCGGTAAGATATCAATTGTCCTATTTTGCGTCATATTATTTTGTTGGTTTTTGTCCGGTGCGCAAGAGGGAAAGATTTGCTGCCCCGGCTTGTTTTGCCATATCTAAGATTGCGATGACATCATTATAACGGACCTTATCCTCAGCACTAACAATGACGCGTTTACTTAAACTACGCTTGAGAAGTCTAGGCAAAAGGTCAGCAAGAACATCCAGGGGCACCGGTTTTTCATTCAAGATAATCTTACCTTCGTTGGTGAGATGGATGTTAACCTTGATATCGCTTTCCTGCCCCCGTAAAGCCTTAGTAACAGTTGGTTGGGAGACAAATATTCCGGTTTCGAAAAACATCGGCAAAGCAACAATAAAACCAATGACTAATGATAACGCAATATCCACGAGTGAAGTGAGAATCAATCCTTCTTTTCGAGTTTCGTAATGGATTCGTTTTTTTCTCATCTTAATAACGCCAGGTGCTTTCTTCTTTTGTTTTCTCGGGTTGAGCGGTTTCGGTTTTACTTTTTGCCATTTCACTGTGTTGACGTTTAGTTCGTTCTTGACCGGCGCGTTTGCTGCGTTGCAGGAAGAGTAATAATTTTTCCTGAGCACTTTCCAGATTTAATGTCATATCCGCTGCCTTTTTGACGAAGTAGTTATAGAAAAGAAGCGATGGAATGCCAATTAAAAGTCCAAAGGCGGTAGTGATTAGTGCTTCGGCAATTCCGGCTGAGACCACTACTGGACCACCTGAACCAGTTACTGCGATATTGTGAAAAGCTTTGATGAGTCCGGTGACGGTTCCGAGTAATCCCAAGAGGGTAGCAACATTAGCTAAGGTACCCAGTCCACCTAAGAATCGCTCAGCGCGGATGCGTTCATCTAAGATTAAACTGTAGGATAGTTCGGAAATTTCTTGATTTGCCAGATGGCTATTTTCGATGATTAGCGCAAAGAGTCTTCCTAATGGATTGTTTTGTAAGCGGCAGTATTCAAGTGCTTCAGCAGTTCCCGGATTGCGATAGATTGAACGAACTTTAGCTAATGTCTTATGGGGATTGAAGCGATTTTTCGTAAAATACCACAACCGTTCGATGATTAAGGCTAAAGCAGCAATCGAACAGCCTAAAAGGAGTAACATCACGATACTGTTCTTAAAAATTTGAATTATTGGTTGACCTAAAATCATTGTGATCCTCCTTGCTTTGCTTCTTCTGCCTTAGGAGCCGACGGGTTATTTCCGCCCGTGGCGCCGATTTTTTTCAGGCAGATTTCGATGTTTTTTCTACTACTTTTGACAAATTCGGAGTTTGGGAACGAGTCAACCACGACTTGGAAGTTTCTCCGTGCTGATTCGTAATCGCCTAAGTTGAAATAAGCGGTAGCTAAATTGAAATAACCGCCGGCGCGCTGGGGGTGTTTAGGGTAGTAGTCTAAAAATTTCTGATAACCGTTTTTCGCTTCTGCCCAGTGTTTAATATTGGCATAAGATTCCGCTGTCAACAGTTGGGCATCACCAGCTAGCTCGGAGTTGGGAAAATTGACAACAACCTTTTGAAATTCTAATGCGGATTGTTCGTATTGTTTGTCGTCAAAGAGTTTACGGGCTTTGTCAAATTGGGCTTCCGCGGCTAATTCTGATTCCGGGAAACGACTCAAAAATTCTTGCATCACTAATGGGTTTTCTAAACCAGCTTGATAATAACTCATCTCCAGACTTTTTCTGACCCCAGCGGCTTGGATGTCAGATGGATAGAGGTCTAAGAATTTTTGGTATTCGCGAATTGCCTCGAGAAACTTTTTTTGGTTATAAAAGCATTGGGCAATTAGAGCTTGAGCACTTGGACCAAAGGTACTATTGGGATGTTTCTCAGTGACAAAACGAAAGGCTGGGATTGCTTTTTGGTATTCCCGGGCTTTGAAATAAAGGTCGCCAGCCCGAAACGCACCTTCCGCCGCCTTTTCCGAAAGCGGGTATTGGTTCATTAGCATTACCCAAGCGTCAACGGCTTGACCGTAATAGCTAAGCCGATGATAACAAAGACCAGCATAGTAAAGACCCGGGACCCCGGCTCGGCCATCGGCAGGGAATTGTTTACTGCAGGCTTCAAATACATCTAAAGCCTCAAGGTATTTTTTCTGATTGAAGAGAGAATAACCGTAACCCAAAAGGACATTGATAACAAAGATTGTATCCGAGGCGAGATTTCCTGCCTGGCCACTTAAAAGGGATAAAAGTTCTTTGAATTCGGACTCGGCTTCGGTTAGGCGACCAAGATGATATAGGGAGTAAGCGCGACCGAGACGGGCATAGTAGGGCACTGGGCGTGCCGAAGTCGGGATAATCCGAATTTGTTCTTTTTTATCACCCAGTGCCCATTCCCCGGTTGCTGCTTGATAATAATGGTATTCGGCTTCGCTGTATTTTTTGAAATAGTAGTAACCCTCGGCTAAGAAATAAAGAACTTCAGCCCGCCACGGTGAATTCGAATTAGGATAGTCTTTAATATATTTTGCACCTAAGGTGATTGCCCGTTCATAATTGCCGGAAGAATTTAAGGATAAAAGGAGTAAGGCACAAGCCGGTTCGGCCAAATGGCACTGCGGGTATTTCATGATGATATTTTCAAAATGGGTCGCTGCTCGACGAAAATCGCCCATTTTATAACAAACAACTCCTGAGAAGTAATCACCGACACCTTGTAGGTCGCCAGTGACAAACATCTGACTGAGTTGGGCGGTAGCGATTAAAGTTTGAATCGTATCTCCAGCAATAAGAATTGAATTCGGTAGTTGGAGATTGGCGTATTGGGCAATTCGGGTTTTCGGATAATTGGCGCGCACCTTCTGAAAATGAGTAATCGCTTCTTGGGGTTCACCCAGTTCGTTCTTACAAAAACCAATAAAGTAATTGGCGTGAGCTGATAATAAGTTATTCGGATGACGAGTCAGAGGTCTTAAGTGTTCTAAAGCGTGGGCATACTGACCTTGGGCGATGAGCGCACAACCTAAAAAGTAATGGGCAAAATCAGTCAAAAGGTCCGAGCTTGGATAGTTTTCTAAGAAGAATTGGAATTTGGCTCTTGCGCCAGCAAAGTCTTTATTTTCAAATAGCGCTATGCCTGCCGAAAAATGGGCTAATTTGCTTAATGGTGTATTGGGGCAAGCACTCGTAACTTCTTTAAAGGTAGCAATCGCTTCTTGAACTCTACCCAATTTGGCATAACTTTTGGCTAAATAGAATTTAGCTGAAGGGCTGGTGTTTCCTTCTAATTTCACTACCGCTTCTTTGTAGGATTGTTTGAAATAAGCCAAAACGCCCCGAGCAAAGTTAGTTCGTTCATCTTTGGCATAACTTTCGTTCTTGGCTAATTTTTCTAAGGCCGCTTCAGCCCGGCGGAAGTCACCAAGCATAATCGAAGCAACCGCCATCCCATACATCGCTTCCGGCTCAATATAAGAAAATTTCGGCCGCTCAAGGATTTTTAAGAATTGGGTGCGCGCCTGCTCATAATTGCCTAAATTGAAATAACACTCGGCTAATCCAAACCGTAATTCATCGGCAAAATCACTTTTTTGATAATCTTTAACCAGGTCCGAAAGAATCTTACTTGCTTTTTGATAGTCCTGTTGCGCCAAAGCATTTTCTACTTTGTTATACCGTTCAATTAAATCTTTATTAGGTAGTGCCAAGAGCACTGCAATCTGACAAAAAACAACAAGGAGAATCCTCATTTTCGTTCCACTTCGATTTTACCTTCTGGTCCTTTGGTTTTAATGGTCGTCAGGGGGCCAGAAAATTTTAAAGATTCTTCGTGTTCATCCACAATCACAATTTCGTAATTATATTTGCCATCCGAAACCATTCGCCCCGCATCATCCAAACCATCCCACGCCATTCTTAAGGGTGGATTTTCCCAACCGGAAAATGTTCGCACCACTTCCCCTAAGTTATTCTTAATTGTCACCTGCCATCTTTTGATATTGCGTCGGGCAATAATTCTTAAATCCATCCAGAGCACGTTCCGTTTATCCTCTGGGGTTGGTGAGAAGATTTTTGGTGTGGCATCAATCCAAGTCCGAAAGCCACCAAATTGTAAAAACAGACCCAATTTGTGTAACAGCGGTAATCGGAAGTTTGACTGGTGGTGTAAGAGTAAAGCGTAGTCTACCCCTAAACTAATCTTACCCCACTCTTTTCTGACGCCCAACCCCACCGACAGTTCCTGTTTATCATAACCAATCCGATGGGTTAAGATGTGGGGGATTAACTCAAATTCGATGCCGAAGTGTGGCTTGATATAATCAAGTTTGTTAAAGGTGTCGGATTGCCAAATCGCTTGATTTGTCACCAAATCACCTAATAAGATGACCCGGTCTTCAAATAGTTTGACACTTGTGCCAAAACGAATGGTGATTGGATAACGCTCTTCTTGTTCAGCTAAAGTAATAGTCGGTTGCCAGAGGTTCTGTGCCATTATACCGAAATTGAAAGGTTTCGGTCCAAGCACAATTAATCCCAAATCTCCCCCTAAACCAATATCGTTAAATCGAGCAAAATTCTCGGTAACAACTTTAAAGTTGGCACCCAATCCGAGAAAGCGCAAAAAAGAATAGGCATAAGAGAAGATATAACAGTTCTGAACATAGGCGGCTGGTTCGTAGCGGTCATTTTCTTCATCCCGCACATCAATCGCACTGGAACTATGATTCAAAAGGGTGATGCCAAATGTTCCGAATTGTTTTGTGGGTAGGGCATAGCCAACATATTCCATCCGACTGCCGCCATATAAACTCGAATGTGTCAGTTTCAGGTCTTGGCTGGTCAATTGACCCAAACCGGCTGGGTTATAATAGACCGCCTCGGCATCATCGGCTAAACCGGTAAAGGATTTGCCTAAAGCCAAAGTTCGTGGCGAAGCACCGTAATTGAGAAAAGTACCGGGAATCCCACCATCGGCAATTGGCTCACCCAGACTGGTAATTACGGCACCAATTAAAATAATCCAGATTCTCACTTTACCTCCTCACCAAATTACGGCAATTCGATGTTCTTTATCATAAACCTTATTCGTATAAACCATTCCCCAGACCCGCAGGACATAGACACCATTAGCAACCTTTTCCCCTCTTCCATTCTTGCCATCCCAGGTAATCTTGTTGATACCACTCTTTGCTCCCTCTTCACCTTGTCGGTATTTTTTGGTCAATACCGGATTGCCAAATGGGTCATAAATTGCCACGGTCACATCACAACTGGTTGGCAAAAGGTATTGAATTTCAGTTAAGGGTCGGTTGTAACCAAATGGATTGGGGAATGCTAAAATACGTCCGGCTAAGACCGTTTCATCACCCTCAATAAATATCCCAATCTTCTCTGTGAAGTCATCAGCCATAATTGCAATCGAATCCATCTCAGCCGTGTGGGCTCCTGAACCAACGAATTGAACTTTAATTGTTCCAGCGGTATCAGTCAATCCAACTGTATCCAGTAACCGACCATTACCTTTAATAACAGCAAAATGGGTATATTTACCTTTAATCACTTTATCATTAGCATCATAAAGGGTAGCAGTGATTGTCACGGTTGAGCCGGCACGAATCGTATCCGGTTTAATAGTTGCAATCCGTTTTGTCTTTGCCTCGATATTAACTTTCGAGCGATAAGATTGAAAGCTTCGCCCGGTCACCCATAAGTTTTGGTTATCACCGGTGGAATCAAATGTCACCGTAAACCAGGCACTATCAAAAAATACCGCGCTGGCAGGCTCACACTGCATAGCAAAATCCGAAGCCAAGGCAACGGTATCCAAGCCACTATAGACTCGATTGTAACAGGCATCAGTTGCTAAAACCCGAACCGAAAACGGTTCTTTCACATATTGCCGCAAAGGTACGCCAGTCTTTCCCGGGGTTTGATAAACCGAAGTTGTCGTATCACCAGGCAACAGTTCTTCTCCTGGTAGCAGTAAAACCAATTGGGCAAAACTACCGGGGAAGACATCAAAACTGACACTGGTGTCAGGACGAATTGTCGAACTGTCAGCATAGGCAATAATTCGCTGGGTTCCAGCCCGACGCAAGGTGACAGGTAAGACCCTCCTGCCATTTATTAAATTACCCGAAGAAAGCAAGGCGAAAGAATCGGTTGCCTGAAGATAAACCCTGTCCTGTCGGAAAGAAACTGGATTGAACCACCGGTCAACAAGATAAACTTTTACTTCAAACGGTCTGCCAGCGATTTGACTTTCCGGTTGCGAAAATTTACCTTCGGGCGAGCCCGGAGCAATTGACTCACCAGGACAGAGGATAAGTAATCGGTCAGGAAAATTTGGGTGAAGAACAAACTGATTAGAAAGACCAATCACACCAGATGCCTCACATTTTAACCGAAGGGTATCGGCAATCGTTACCCGCACCTTGCGCCGACAAACGCCCTGATAGAAATCTACTAACTGCGGCTCGCAATAACTCCAAAAATCGTCACGAGTTGTTTTTAAAAGCCCGGGGAAATTATAACGAAACGTATCACCGGTTGGGGTCTTGGCAACAATTGTTATCTCAAACGAATCGCCAGCCACCTGCGGCGAATTGATATAATTGAACTCCAAGCTCGAAAGTTGGGCAAAAATTATACTCACAAAGAAAATCGTCATTTAAACCTCCTTAAACGCTTGTAACCCAAAACATTTAAACCCGAACTCCCCTAATCTGTCCTGCTCTTTAATAACCAAGAACGCACCCCATCCAGTTGTTTATTGCAAAGCAAAGATTATGCCAGAAACTAAAAAATTGGCTCGACCTGTAAGCCTATGAATTACAATATGATTACAAACACAAGACTAATTCCCAATCCAATTGATTATCTGCGACGAAAATAAAAGTTTTAAAGATTTAATTAATTCAATTTGCTAACTCATTGATTTCTTTGATACTGCATCAATGCGACAAATACTTCAATTATTTGAACCAGCCCACCTTTTGACATTATTATTACTACCTAACGTTTGAGTCACTTGAATTTGAATATTTTAAGTTTTTGCTTTACCGAACCTTACCGATGGTAGCCGGTATTAAAGGATTTGCGGTTAATCGACAAAGCCGATTAATAAATAAAAAAGAAAATTCCTTAAGAATTCGACTTCGTCGAATTGGGATTAAACTTTTAAGATCGCTTCGATATTTTGTAAAAGTCTTTTAAGAGGCTGAGTCAATTCTTGGTCATTCTTTTGGAATGGCACAACTCTTCTAATAAATTCAAAATAGCGGTTCAAATTTTTATTAAGTCTAACCTTTGCCAGTTCAATTGCCTGGCAGGCGCAAATCAGTTCTAAGGCTAAAATGGTTTTAGTATTCTCTATCACTTTTCTTGCTTTCAGAGCGCTATCCATTCCCATACTGACAAAATCCTCTTGATTAGCTGAGGTTGGTAGGGAGTGAATTGAGGCAGGGGTAGATAAAATCTTATTCTCAGTCTGAAGGGTAGTGGCTAAAATTTGTGTCATCATTAGGCCAGAGTTTATGCCGGGCTTTGGTGTTAGAAATGGTGCTAAGTTTGAGAGTTTTGGGTCCATTAAGCGGGCAATTCGTCTTTCCGCGATGCCACCTAAGATGCAACTTGTGATGGCTAAGTTATCCATTGCTATTGCAATCGTTGCACCGTGAAAATTGCCACCAGCGATGATTCCATTATCCAAAATGATTGGGTTGTCAGTGACTGAGTTTATCTCGGTTTCAACGATGGAGCGGACAAATCTTTGTGTCTCGCGTACGGCACCATGGACTTGGGGCAGGCATCTTAAACTATAGGCATTCTGGATAACCGAAGAACTATTGTTAATTGATTTAAGCAATCGGTTTAAGTTTTGGGTGGTTATTTTTTGGCCAGGGTAAGGTTTGAGCTGAGCTAATCTTTTATCTAATGCTTGCAAGTTACCACCTAAAGCCACAAAACTCAAAGCACCAGCGATATCAGCCAAATCGGCAAGAAAGCTGGCTTCTTTTAGATTAAATACTCCCAATCCTGCCATCATCTCGGTACCATTGATTAAGGATAATCCTTCTTTTGCTTGTAGGGTTAAAGGTGAAAGTCCGGCTTTTTGTAGGGCGGATTTGCCATTAACGATTCGGTCTTGGTAAAAAGCCTTTCCCCTACCAATTAAAACCAAAGCGACAAAAGCCAGCGGTGCCAAATCACCCGATGCCCCGACCGAACCTTTCTCATATACTACTGGCACAACATTCCGATTTAACATTTCTACCAGCAACTGAACCAATTCCAATCGGACACCCGAATAGCCTTTAGCAAGCATATTAGCTCTTAAAAACATTGCGGCGCGAACGACTTCTTTGGGTAAAAATGAACCGGCTCCTAAGGCGTGACTTCGAATCAAATTCATTTGAAGTTTATTATACGCTTCTTTTGAGATTGATTTATCAACTAAGGCACCAAATCCGGTATTCACCCCATAAATCACTTTGCCGGTGTTCAAAAATTCTGTCAATCGCTTGCGAGCAGAGATAATTCTCTCTTCACCGATTTTTGAGATAGCCACTTTGGTCCAATTATCACTCACCGCGATAACATCTTCAATTGTGAGATGGGTAGGAATTAATATTTTCGCCTTTTTTTCTAATATACTTTCAGTCATTTTGGCTAATTATCCCAATGTTTTATTCAAAGTCAATCACTTCGTAATCTATATGAGTGATGAGCGAAACAATCTCCTCAATTTTGCTCAATTTTTAAAGCACACGCTATCCGGCAAAGTCCGTGATTCGTATTCGTGTACCGTTAACTGCGAAAGAGATAAAAATATTTGATGTATCTGGAAAAATAAAAAATAATAAGTAAGAAAGAAGAAAGATTACCTTCCCCGAATCCAGTCGCAATGACAATGAAATAAAAATATTCTTGAAGGAAATCAATCCAGGTATTTACATCTTGCAAGTTGACAGCCACCCTGAAAAGTTTTTGGTCGTGAAATAGATATATTTCATATTTTCACGGCAGTCCAATTTTCGTGTCTTTGCTTAAAATCAAGTGCATCCGGTTTGCGAAAAAATTCCACCCAAGATGCACCGCAGATTCGAAGATAGTCAAGAACTGTTCGTAAACTTGGATTTCGGATGAGTCCGTTTTCTAAACGGGCTATAAAACTTTGTCCGTATTTTGATTTTAATCCTGACAGATCAGCAACTTCCCGTTGTTTTAAATTGGCTTTTCTTCGTAATGCTTTAAGCTTCTCTGCCATTTCTTTAGTAAAAATGAAGGACTTTTTCGACATTAAAAATATTATAACGAAGTTGAAATATATTTCAACCTAAAAATGACCGATTTTTTCATCTATCGTGTTGGTCATCCGTCAGTTACGCTGATTTTCCTTTAGGGAGGGGG
>JBDRUX010000034.1:0-21735 GCA_039801565.1 Caldifarciminota bacterium | reverse complement strand
CTAATATGTTGGAGCGATTCAATCAGGAGTTGAGGCGTCGGAGTAAGGTTATTCGGGTCTTTCCGAATCCGCGGTCATGTTTAAGACTGATGACGGCATTAGCGATGGAACAGACTATGGAATGGTCGTGTCAGGGTTCTTATCTGGATATGAAAGAATTAGAAGAATGGGATCGAAAAGATAGTATTTCTGAAACCCAAAAATCAGTTGTTGGAGTATGAAATTGCAGACAATCTGTTACTTGACCAAAGGGTAGCCTTCTAAAAAAGCCAAAAAATGAACCCAGAAACGAACCGGTAAGTTAGTTGGTAGTCCAAAAGATACGCTGACGCGCAGGCTATGATACAATCAGACTTGCCGTTAGCCGGGAAAAATGCTTGGTAATTCTCGTAGAAAAATTTCCCGGCAATTGGCTTAGAAATTGACCAGGCAGTTGACTACAAGGCAAAAAATAGAGTTCTTTCTGATACTAATTAAATAGACTGGTAACTACAACACGCTTAAAATTAAGGATACAACTCATTTCACTTAAATTAAAATAATTAGCAAGTTCAAATGGAACAACTTTTTGTATTTGAATGTGTTATTTTGATTTCCCGAGTTCTAACTTTCGACCCTAATCGCTGATAAGCGCCTATTGCTTTACTAACGAAAAAGACTTGACTATATTCTTTAAATTGTTACAATATTATTTAAGGAGGCTTTATGTTCACAAAAAAGTTTTGGTTAATTTTGACCCCCTTAGTCATATTAGCCGTGGAGCTATCAGGGTCTGCCAAATTGGAAAATATAAATTTTACCAAGGGATTTCCACAATTTCTTAGGGATGGCAAACAAATAGGTTTTACCCCTTTGAATCCCCAAAAGGAAGATTTTTTACCGGGGGAAGTGAGGGGTGATTACTCTTATCCCGATGTGGGAGTAATTTCAATTGTTATGCCACCGGATACCCTCGATTCCAATACCGTTGTCGCACCCCAAGCTATTGTCAAGAATTTTGGTGATACAACCGTGACTTTCCCAGTTATTTTCCGGGACGATTCTTTAAGTTTTTATGATGTTAAACAAGTTACTAATCTTGAACCCGAAGCCATTGCTCAGATAAATTTTAATCAGTGGCGAATTAGGCTGCCGCGTGGAACATTCTCCGTTAAATGTAGTACTGCTTTAGCTAATGATGTAGATAATTCCAACGATGCATTGGCAAAGACGATTTTCTGTCGGGTAAAGGATATTGCGGTACTCGAGCTTTGCTTACCCGATACCGTAGATTCAGGGTCGATTGTGACGCCTCGTGCCCGTATTAAGAATTTAGGTAATACCCTGGTGGTATACTGGGCAATATTTAGAATCGGTACCTTCTATTCTTGTACCTTAGAAATGTTAAGCCCTCCGCCTAATAACGAAGATACCTTAACTTTTTCCAATTGGTGGGCTAATGTTCGGGGTATTCACCCGGTTAGTTGTTCAACCGCTTTGGCTGGGGACGTTAATCTTAGTAACAATTTTTTAACCGGGACATTAGCGGTACGGAGTAATGATTTTGGCGTTACGGAAATTTTGTCGCCGACTCAGATTATTTCACCCCATAGTCCAGTCATCCCGGAGGTTGTAGTAACCAATTATGGTACGACACCGGCAATTTCTCCGGTAATCTTTGTGATAACCGATTCTTTGGCAATGGGAGTTTATCGGGATAGTAATTCCATCGCTCTTGAACCAGGTAGCTCTGACCATCTAAGTTTTTCGGTCTGGATTGCGGGAGAGGGACAGTATTTAGCCAAAGCTTATACAAAGTTATCCGGCGATGTAAATCCTAACAATGATACTTGTTTGCTTTATTTCTATGCTGGTACGCCCAATCGAGATGTGGGAGTGATAGGCATAATTTCACCAATTGATACGATTCAACGTGTAGCAATTACACCAAAAGCCGAGGTTAAAAACTTTGGCAATCTCCCTGAGAGTTTTGCCACTTACTGTCAAATCTTCCGGCAAGGCGACTTGGTCTATTTCGATTCAATGTTGGTTTCTAATCTATTGCCCGGTCGGACAATTGCAATTACCTTTTCGATTTGGGAACCAATTCCCGGTGATTTTATGGTTAAGTGTTCGACTGCTTTGGTTTCTGATATGAACCGCACCAACGATGCCTATAGTAGGTTTTTTACAGTTGAGACTTTACCGCTCGGTTGGTCGGCTCGAAAATCATTTCCCCAAGGTCCAGGAACTAAACCAAAGGCGGTGAAAGCTGGCGGCTCGTTAGTCTATGTGCCACCAGCGTCAATCTATGCCTTCAAAGGCAACAACACCAACGAATTCTATTGCTATGACATCCCATCCAATTCTTGGGCTACTAAAGAAACAATCCCTTGGGTCGGTAAAAAGAAAAGAGTAAAGGCCGGCGGACAATTATGCTATGATAACGAACGGTTTATCTATGCGCTGAAGGGTGGTAACACCTTGGAGTTCTGGCGCTACGATACTCAAACCGACTCCTGGGCAATATTGCCCGAGGTGCCAATCGCAGCCAGCGGGAAAGCTAAAAGGGTTAAAGCCGGGGCAAGTTTGGCATTTGTTCCAGTTTCCGAGACCCAACATTTTGTCTACCTTTTGAAAGGGAATGGCACTTTTGAATTTTATGCTTACTCGGTCGAAAACGGTAATTGGCTAACCAAACCAGATGCGCCATTCGGCCCGGATAATAAGAAGTTTAAAGCCGGTAGCGGTTTGGCTTATGATTTTCACCGGGGTTATCTCTGGACAATTAAAGGTGGCTCCAATGAATTTTATGCTTATAACTTAAGTAGTGGTACTTGGGTAGAAAATTTACCCGGCATTCCTTTAATTGGCCGAGAAGTCAAGAAACGAAAAATTAAGGATGGTGGGGCAATTGCTTATCATCCGCCAACCCGTTCCGTTTATGTATTAAAGGGTGGCAATACCGGTGATTTCTGGCGTTATAACCTAGCTGAAGATACTTGGCGACAATTGGATGATTTGCCAGCAAGTTCGGAAGGGAAAAAAGTGAAGAGCGGCGGCGCACTAATCTATGCTGCTGGTAATCTCTATGCCCTGCGCGGTAATAAGACTTTTGACTTTTTCGTCTACAACTTCGGCTCAAGTATCGGAATTGAAGAACCAAAAGAACCAACGTTTTTGAAAACATCACGACCAATTGTTTTAAAAGTCTACCCTAATCCTTTGGCAAAGCAGACCAAAATCTCCTACCAGTTAAATTCTAATGAGCCAAAACCAATTTTAGTGACCTTTAAGTTATACAATGCTTCTGGTCGATTGGTAAAAGTTTTGCTTGAGGATTGGTTGGCACCCGGCAGATATACGATGGATTTAAATTCCCTTTTGTTGCCTAATGGAATTTATATTTTACGAATGACCGCATTGGATTGCGTTGCCAGTGAAAAGGTAATAATTACAAGATAATTAGAATTTGTTTAACCAAAACTGGCGAGAGTTTTAAATAGTTTAATTTATTTAAATAGTTCAAATTACAAGTAGCAAAATTTAATAACCTGACCAAATCGCGAGAGACCTTATAAGAAAGGAGAAGTTATGTCTAAACTTATAATAAGTGTAATTGCTATAATTTTACCTTGTTTGGTTTTTGCCCAAGTGCCAGAAAATGTCATTATTGTTAGCATTGATGGTATCCGTAATGACGAAGCATTTGAATCAGAATCGCTCTATATGAAACACATCTGGAATGATTTAAGACCATTAGGAACAATCTATACTCGGTTTTGGAATTTAGGTTGGACTGCTACTACGGCTGGTCATACCACAATGTTTTCTGGCGTCTATCAGTGTTTACCAAATAATGGCGGTTTTCCTGCCAGTGTCCGAATTAAAGAACCTTGCCTCTCAGAGTATTATCGCAAGTATTTTGGTCTTCCGGAATCAACGACGGGTTGTGTCGTTGGTAAGGTTGGCAATTGTGGGCAGATGAATTTTGGGCTTGACCCAAGTTATGGTGAACAATATCGAGGATTTATCGTATTGGGTGGTGAAGATACGATGACAGCACGATTGATGGACAGTGTCCTAACTTTTCATCATCCGAAATTGGTGCTTTATAACCTAAGGTCGGTGGATGAAGCGGGGCACAGTGGAGCCGAATCGCTTTATGTCGATGCCCTCATCCGAGCCGATTCGATTGTTTATGAGTTATATAAAAGAATTCAGGCGATACCACCATACACCGATACATTTTATAGAAACAAGACGATTTTAATAGTTACAACTGACCACGGCCGGCACGACGATGCTCATGGTGGCTGGCGGGGGCATGGCAGTTGGAACCATGGTTGTCGGCATATTCCATTTCTGGTAATTGGTCCCGGAATAAGGCAAAATTGTGTTATCACTACTCCCCGCAATCATATTGATATTGCTCCCACCGTCGGTTACATCTTAGGCTTGCCAACTCCTTTGGCTGAAGGTAATGTTATGACCGAGATGTTTTTGCCAACTTTCCGCCCGTCTAAACCAAGAATTAACCCGATTGCTGCGCCACTATCGCACGAATGGAATTTGAGTAACAATCTCAGTTTCTCTCGTGCCCCGGATATCGCGATTGACAATGCGGGGAGACTCCATCTTGTTTGGTCCGATAACAGTCAAAACTATTGGAAGATTTTTTATCGCCAAAGCACTGACCACGGCTTAACCTGGCAGCCAACTCGAGTCCTTTTCGCTTTCCCGCAGGATTCAATAATGATGACGGCAAAGATTGCAGCGGGTGATAGCATTATTGTATCCGCTATCGGCATCGCTAAGGTTCGATGTGAAATTGATTCAATAACTCATGAGTTCGATTCTTCTTTTGTCTGGCGAGTCTGGACCGCAGTCAGTAATGACGGAGGGAACACCTTCAAAATTCATTGTGTTGGTTATCTGGATTCGACGATGATAACCTTTCCTTCTCCTTGTGCCGTTAGCACTAATCGGTTCGCGGTTACTTACAGTTCAAGGGGTGCGCGGGGCTATCCACTTAACGGCTTACTTTTCAATTTTCGTAACCAGGGTGGAACCTGGCGCGACAGTTCAATCCGAGTCACCGGCGGAACATTGGGTACATTAACAATGTGCGATAATGGGGCAGCTTTTCATATCGTTGGCTTTGGGGAGAGAACGGGTGACTGGGATTTAAGTTATTGGAAAATTGTAAATGAAAGCACTTGGACTAGAACTTGGTTAACCGATGATTCAGTAGCCGGCTATTATTATGACTACGACCCACATATCATCGGGACCGATACAAATAATCTTTATTTAGTTTGGGCAAGGAAACCGGATTCGGCTGGAGTCTGACAAATCTATTTCATGCGCAGCACTGATAATGGAGAGAGCTGGTCAGCAATGACTCAAGTCTCATCAAGTCCAGTTGGCGCCTGGAATCCAAAAATTACAGCCCGGTCTGACACTTTATTCGTGTTTTGGGAAGACCATCGGGAAGGTGAACCAAAGATTTACTATACCCTTAGTTCTGACCACGGACTAAGTTGGCAATCTGAGAATCCAATTGCTGGAGCAATTGCCCGTAACCCTTCCGTAACAATTGATGAAAACCGAATCTATTTAGCTTGGCAAGATTATCGGGATGGCAACTGGGAAATCTATTTTAAATATCTACCAACTAGCATACCGAAGCACGATGTTGGGCCGTCCTGTTTGCTGACGCCACAACTGCGTTCTTTACCGGAAGACTCAATTTTGCCTCAGGCGCTTGTGAAAAACTATGGCGATGTTTTTGAAACTTTTAAAACTTATTTAATCATTGAACCATCTTACTTGGATTCGGTCTGGGTGACGATTCCGCCGGAAGATTCAGTAATTGTTAATTTCACCCAAATTTGGAATGCAACTTTTGGTTCATATCCCTTTAAACTTTGGACGGCTTTGGCTTTTGACAATAATCACCTCAATGATACTTTGATTGGGACGATTGAAGTGATTGGCGATTCCTGGGTCCAATTGAACGATATGCCACTCGGGTATCCCCAAAAGCGTGTGAAAAGTGGCGGGTGCCTTATTTACGTTTCAGACCAAAATGCAATCTACGGCTTAAAAGGCAATAACACAAATCAATTCTTCGCCTACTCTCTTAACTCTAAAGAATGGGTACAAAAGGAATCTATTCCTTATGATACAATCCGAAAGAAATATGTGGAAGGTGGTGCGTCGCTTTGTTACGATGGCAGTCGATATATTTATGCGACTAAAGGCAACAACACCACTGAATTCTGGCGCTACGACGCAAAAGGTGATTCATCGAATACCATCTGGCAACAACTTCCTTCGGTTCCCGAATTGCCGAGTGGTAAAAAGTTAAAGGGTGGCACCGGTCTGGCGTTTGTCACTAAAGGCCCTGACCATTATATCTATCTCTTAAAAGGGAGTAAGACGACGGATTTTTATGCTTATCACATCGAGAGTAATTCCTGGCTTACAAATCTTCCTTTAGCGCCACTTGGTCCGGAAGGCAAAGGTTTTAAAGTTGGCAGTGGTTTGGTCAAGGTTAACAACTTTCTCTATGTCTTTAAATCCTATCAGAACGAATTATATCAATATGATTTAATCGCGGATACTTGGTTAAAGACACCGCTTGCCAATTTACCTCTTTACGGACGAAGTAACAAAAAGAAACGGGCAAAAGATGGTGCGGCAATTTGTTATGATGGTGGTAACTTTATCTATGCTATAAAAGGTGGCAACACTCAAGAATTTTGGCGTTATTCAATAAGTGAAGACACCTGGATTCAAAAATCCGATTTACCACTCGGTCCAAATAACCGCAAGGTTAAAAACGGTGGTGCACTTACATTTGCCCGAGGCAGGGTCTTTGCTTTAAAGGGTAATAACACCAATGAATTTTGGCAATATTCCCCAGGGCCGATAATGCTCGAAAAAAGTAATTTAGATTTTAAAGTCGCCCAATTCTTAAAAATTCCATTTTTGACTATCGCGCCTAACCCTGGACAAACAGTTCTTAACATTAAATACCCACCAACACAAAAAGGTCACATCGCTTTAAAAATTTATGACACCTCCGGGAAACTTTATCGCCATTTGATTCTATCCGACAATGATGGGACTATAAAATTGCCAATCAGTGGCTTTGCACCCGGGGTTTATTTCTTACGACTTACAAGCAAGCAATATGTCCTAACGGAAAAGTTTGTCAAATCTAAATAAAGGAGACGGGGGACATTTTCGCTTTGCAGTGACATATTAACTCTGGAATGTTGACAGTCGGAAAAATTGTTATATCATTGAAGATAGATAATCAGTTCATTTCGTTTATAGTTTGCTACTGTTTAAGAATTGGTAATAATTGGTGAATCGTAAACGAAGTAGCAATTAAGCAGGTGTTCTTATCAAAATGGCGAGGTAACGCTTGAACAAAAATAATTCCAAAATCGCATTAGTTGCCTTGGGTGGCAATTCGTTAATTGCTGACTCATCTAAAATTTCGTTTGCCGACCAATTGGCAACGGTAAGGGCGACAATTCGTAATCTTGCGGAGCTGATTAAATCGGATTACCGTTTAGTGATTACGCATGGCAATGGGCCACAGGTTGGGTTTATTTTATTGCGTTCCCATCTGGCACGCAACCGCTTGCCAGAAATTCCGCTTGATTGTGCTAATGCACAAACCCAAGCCGAAATTGGCTTTATGATTCAACTGGCGATAAAAAATGAACTCGCCCAACTTAATATCAATCGTCAAGTTGTAACTGTTGTCACCCAGGTAGTAGTAGATAAGAACGACCCAAGTTTTCAGAACCCTACAAAACCAATCGGACCTTTTTATACAAAAAGGGAAGCTGCGATACTGGAAAAGGAATTGGGTTGGGTGTGTAAAGAGGATGCCGGGCGTGGTTTTCGGCGCTGTGTCGCCTCACCCGAACCAAAAGCAATTGTCGAAGCCGAAGCGATTTGTAATTTAGTTCACTCAGGTGCAATTGTGATTGCAGCTGGTGGTGGTGGCATTCCAGTAATTCAGACTAACGGACAGTTGTCTGGTGTTCCTGCGGTTATTGACAAGGATTTAGCTTCCAGTCTTTTGGCTACAACCCTCAATGCTGAATTGTTTTTAATTTCAACATCGGTCCCAAATGTCTATCGTAATTACAATCGGCCAGACGCCACGCCCATTTCGGAAATGAATTTAGCCGAAGCCAAAGCTTTACTTGCTAGTGGACAATTCCCGGCTGGCAGTATGGGACCAAAAATCGAAGCCGCAATAAGATTTCTTGACAAAGGTGGTAAGTTAGTTATAATTACCAGTCCGACAAAGATTGCTTCAGCATTAAAAGGAGAGTCGGGAACAAGAATTGTGCGGTAAGGAAAATCAAATGGAAGACTTGGAAGAGATGTCAAACGATATTAGAATCGGAATCAAAAAATTTGTAAGGTCTTTAGCGATTCGTAAATTCTTGTTTGCAAAATATAGGATTTTTATTAAACTGTCATTTAATGGGAGAAGGCAAGGATTAATCCCCTCCTTTATTTTCCTTAACCTCCTCATTTTACCCCCCATAATTCCTGCCTTCTCCCGCCAAATCTTAATTCCGATGGACTTGGTTCAGACCGACCACCTGAAGGCTTATGGTATTGCCTATCACGCGTTAGAAAAAGGGATTCGGGTCGAATGGCTTTTGAACTATCGGGCTGGTTCATTTTTACTGGATGCAACAACACCAATTGAAAATGAGTGTAAATTGGCTGGTGTCTATTATGAACCGGTTAGCCCAGCCCAAATTGTCGAAATTCGAAAGACAATTGAAGAAAATAATATGGAATCAATCCTCTTAGAAAAGGCGCCTAAAGTTGCAGTCTATGTCCCACCTACCCACGAACCTTGGGACGACGCAGTTCGATTAGCCTTAGAATATGCCAAGATTCCGTATGATAGGCTCTGGGATAAAGAAGTCCTGGCAGGTAAATTATTTGAATACGACTGGCTCCATCTTCATCATGAGGATTTCACTGGTCAATATGGTAAATTCTATTCTGGCTATCATAATACTGATTGGTATCGGGAGGAAGTGGCTTTGAATGAAAAGACCGCCAAAGAGTTGGGGTTTAAAAAGGTCTCAAAATTAAAATTGGCGGTAATTAAAGAGATTAAACGCTACATTTATGAAGGCGGAATGGTTTTTGCGATGTGCTCGGCTACCGATACGCCGGATATCGCATTAGCCGCTGATGCCACTGACATTGTACCTGAAGTCTTTGATGGCGATGGCATTGACCCAAATTATCAATCGAAACTCAATTATGAAAATTGTTTGGCATTTGAGAACTTTCATCCGGTCACCGACCCTCTCATTTATGAACATTCTGACATTGACACATATTTAGAATCGTCTGCTCGTGGTCCTGATACTTATTTCTCACTTTTTGATTTCTCGGCCAAATATGACCCAGTGCCTTGTATGTTAGTGCAAAACCATACCGGCTTGGTCAAAGAATTTTTGGGGCAAAATTGTGGGTTTCGTCGTGATAAAGTTAAGAAAAATGTTCTAATCTTAGGCGAAGTGGTAAACAGCGAAGAAGTGAAGTATATTCACGGTAATTATGGTCGAGGCACTTTTACTTTTCTGGGTGGTCACGACCCCGAGGACTTTACCCATCGGATTGGT
Source organism: Caldifarciminota bacterium (assembly GCA_039801565.1). Classification (GTDB taxonomy): domain Bacteria; phylum Hydrothermota; class Tepidihabitantia; order Tepidihabitantales; family JAOUPE01; genus JBDRUX01. Next base: position 12,067 of record JBDRUX010000034.1, on the reverse strand, counting down.
GACCCGCCGACCAATCTCGAGCTCCATCGTAATTCTCCTGGTTACCGATTAATCCTTAACAATGTCTTATTTCCAGCCGCTGAGAAAAAACCACTCAAGACCTAAGTTTTAGCGATTTGAACCAAACCATTAGCATTCGCGCACCAGAAGAATTTGGTATGAAATCCGAAGCGCTCTGCATTCCCTGCGTTATTAGACAATGTCAACGCGTCGCCGCGATGGTAAGTAACGATGCTGAGTTATTAATCAAGGTGACCAAAAACGCTTTGACCCGGATTCCAAACCTATCGTTAACCGAACCGCCGAGCCTTTTTACCTCGCGGGTGCTTTTGTCAGCCTATGAGACATTAGGTGTCAAAGACCCTTTTGCCGTCGTGAAAAGACAACAAACCCAGTTAGGTAAGAAGGTAGCGGAAAAACTAAGATCCAAAATTGATAAATCCGCTGATCCGTTACATAGCGCCATCTTTTATGCGACACTCGGCAATGTAATTGATTCTGGACCGCAGGAAAATTTCGACTTGCAAGAAGTTCTGAACCGTACCAATTTTAACCACGATGATTACAAACTTTTCAAAGAAAAATTAGGCTCGGCGACAACTATTCTTTACATCCTTGACAATGCTGGTGAAATCTATTTTGACAAACTGCTGGTTGAGAAACTTTTGGCCTGGGAGATTATTTTAGCCGTAAAATCAGGACCGATTTTGAACGATGTTACCATTAGCGAAATAACCGAAGCCGAATTGGACCGGTTGACCAAAATTGTTAAAACCGGCTCGCGCTTTTTGGGAATTAATTTTGCTGAATGTTCTGAAGAATTTCAAGAGGCCTACACCCAAGCCGACATTGTGTTAGCCAAAGGTCATGCCAATTTCGAATCATTGGTCCAAGGACCACGCGATGCCTTTTTTATGTTAGTTGCGAAATGCCCAGTTGTTGCTAATAAACTGACTGAGCTTACCGGCAAAAAGATAAAGGTTGGCGATACAGTTTTTTACTACTCACCAGCCGAAGAAGAGATTTAAGATGTGTTTGGCGGTTCCGGCTAAGATAAAATCAATTGATGGTGATATGGCAACAGTAGAAATTTCCGGAGTTACTTACGAAGCTTCTTTGATGTTGACACCGCAGGCTAAAGTTGGTGATTATGTAATCTTGCATGCCGGTTTTGCTATTCAAATCCTCGACCAAGACGAAGCACGGCAAACCCTAAAACTTTTCGATGAAATTGCTAAATTGACCCAGAAGGAGGTAAAAAAATAAAGATGCGTAAAAAATTTGTTGGTATCCGAAGAGAAGACAAAAATCGTTGGGAACGGCGAACCCCATTAATTCCCGAGCACATTAAAGAACTGAGACAAAAGGCAAAACTTAATTTTCTAATCCAACCTTCCCAGATTCGGATTTTTTCCGATGCTGAATACGTTGCGGTCGGTGCTCAACTTGCCGAGGACCTCCAAGATTGCAATTGGATATTTGGTATTAAAGAAATGCCAATTGATTTCTTTCAGCCCCAAAAGACTTACATCTTCTTTGCCCATGTGATTAAGGGCCAAGCCCATAATATGCCAATGCTTAAAAAACTCCTGGAACTTGGTTGTAATTTGATTGATTACGAAAAGATTACCGATACCTACGGAAAACGATTAATCTTCTTTGGTCGCTATGCTGGTTTAGCCGGAATGGTTGATACCCTTTGGGCATTGGGTCAACGCTTAGAAAATGAAGGAATCCTTAACCCATTCAGTGATATCCAGCCGATGATTCGTTATACCAATTTAATTCAGGCCCAACAAGCAATAAGGAAAATTGGGGAAAGGATTGCCGAAGATGGTCTCCACCCTTCATTGGTGCCTTTAGTTTTCGGTATCACGGGCTATGGTAATGTGTCAAAAGGTGCCCAAGAAATTTTCGATTTACTGCCTCACGAGACTGTGGAACCCAAAAAATTGGGTGAATTCTTTGCTCGGAAAAATTTCTCGAAGCACAAAGTCTACAAGACCGTTTTTTATGAGGCGGATATGTTCAGGTTAAAAAATGAAAAAATACCTAACACAGAGCATTTTGATTTACAAGATTATTATACCCATCCGGAAAAGTATAAGTCAGTTTTTGAAAGTTATGTTCCTTATCTCACCGTGATAGTGAATTGCATCTATTGGGATAATCGGTATCCGCGGTTGGTTACCAAAAACTTTTTAAAGTTGCTTTATAAAGGTGAACCCCGGTTAAGGGTAATTGGAGATATCAGTTGTGATATCGAAGGTTCAATCGAGGCAACGGTGAAGACGACCAATCCGGACAATCCGGTTTATGTCTATGACCCGTATACAAATCGGCCATTGGATGGTGTTATTGGACGCGGACCAGTTATTATGGCGATTGACAATTTACCTTGCGAGATTGCTCAAGAATCTTCAATCTATTTTAGTGGTGTGCTGAAGTCGTTTGTTCCCAAAATTGTGCAAGCCGACTTTTCGGTGCCGTTTGATAAATTGCGACTACCTTCTGAGATTAAAAGGGCAGTGATAACTTACCACGGCGAATTGACTCCGGATTATAAATACTTAGAAAAATTTGTCAGATAAAACTTTTATTAAAGAAACTAATATTAGAAATTGAAAATCTGGCTGACAAGTCGTAAAACAAGCCCTAAGCCAACTAGCCCCAGCGATACTATCGCAAAGATATCACCAAACCGCCGATAAAAAGTTGGTTTAATTGGCTTGGGTAGATTGTCAATTAAGACAGTTTGAGTAAATAAACTGGTCTTATTTAGGACTCGACCATAAGGGTCAACAATAAAAGATATGCCGTTATTAGCACAACGAACCAAAGGCACACCATTTTCAACCGTTCGGAGAATTGAAAGTTCACTATGTTGATGAGGTCCTGGTGTTCGACCAAACCAACCGTCATTGGTGATATTAATCAAAAAATCAGCACCCCGCTTGGTAAATTCTTGGGTTAAATCCGGAAAGATTGATTCAAAACAGATTAGTACTGAGAATCTTCCATAAGGAAAATTAAACACCCGAAAGACTTTACCTGGTGTCATATCACCCATATCAGCAGTCTCTAATTTTTTGAATAAGGGTACTTTGTCAGCATAGGGAATTTTTTCGGAAAAAGGAACCGGATGGATTTTTTTATAGCCCTGCCAAAGTTCTTTTCCTGGCTCAAAAAGGACAGCACCGTTATAATATCGTCCGCCAACCTCTCGGTCATAAACTGGTGTTCCGGTTAAAAGATAAACTTTACTGCTATCAACCAAATTCTTGAGCACCGCTTGAAATGCTTTATCTTGCGTAATATCCGTAAGGGTAGCGGTCTCAGGATAGATTAAGAGATTTGGTTGTGCTGGTAGTGCCTTTTCGGTTAAGACAATTAAATCGTTCTGATTCTTCTTAAGAGAATCCCTATCACCCTTCTCATTCGGACTGACATTGGGCTGAATAATTGCCACTTTAAACCAATTTTGATTGGGTTTTAGTCGAAACAATCCGTAACTAAAAGGCAATAGCACCGATAAAATTAATAATACCACTAATCCAAATATTTTCGGTTGGAAATCATTGTTCGTGCGCAAAGACAATTCCTTTCTTATCAAATAAATAAGTAAATTTATCTCGACTACATAAGCCGAGATACCATAGACCCCAAAGATTGATGCCATTTGAATTAAAGGCAGATAAGGGGTTTGGGTATAACCCAAAAGTCCCCAAGGAAAACCGATTTCGGATTTGGTCCGGATAAACTCTAAACCTGCCCAAATAAATGGAGCAAAGATTATACCGCAATATTTTGTGAGTATAGCAAAGACCGCAGTATAAAGACCTAAATAGGCAAAAAGCACCGTAACACCCAAAATAAGTAAAAATTTGGTCATTGGCACAACCGGCACGACTAAAAAATATAACCACCAGAGATGAAAAAAAGCGAAAAGACCACCAAAAAGCCAAGCCAACCAAAAGGTCTTTTTATAATTACAATTCTCAATTACCCAGAAAAGACCAATTATAGCAAAATAGGCAAGAAATCTTAAGGGAAAAGGCGAAAAGGCAAACGAAAGGGCAAAAGCGGAAATTAGTAGAACTAAAAAGATGGTGAATGGTTTAACTTCGGATTTAATGAATCAAAACCTCTTTTTTAGTATTTGCTGATTGGTAAAAGGCGTCAATGATTTGATTGATTAATAAACCATCTTCACTTTTTATCGGACATTCGATATCTTTTAAGACTGCATCAACAAATAAGTCAACTAGAAGTTGATAAGATGCCCGTTGGAAATCCTTTTCTGGCAGGGATGGCGTAACATTGACTAAATGACCGTGCATCTCCCGATGAATCTGAATTGGATTTAATAGGGCAGCACCTTTATTGCCAAAGATATTGAAATAAGTGAAATCTTTTTCTAAGAGCAGACTCCAGCCGACTTCAATCGTCAAGACTAAGTCTTTCGGAAATCGGAGCATCGCAAAGGCGGTATCTTCAACTTCCGCGGTTGCTTCGCGTTTGTAGATTGTGCCAACGACCGAAACTGGTTTTGCTGGTTCTAAAAGGGAAAGGGCGAAGTCAAGGATTTGCGAACCCAATGATAAAAACGCACCACCACCAGCTCTTAGCCTTTCACCCCACCAACTGGCTAAAGACCATTCGGTTTTGCCTCTTAACCAACCGGCTTTGGTATAATAGATTGAACCGAGTTCGCCCCCATCAATAAATTTCTTGATTGTAATCACATCTGGTCTTAAACGGTCATTAAGACAAGGAATCAATTTCCTTTTCTCTCTTTGCGCAGTCTGGCACATCTCAGCCGCTTCTTCGCTATTAACCGCCATCGGCATTTCGCAGAGAACATCTTTGCCATATTCCATTGCTCCAATCGCCATCGGGGCGTGGAGATAATTTGGGGTAGCAATGATTACCGCATCAATATCCGGGTCATTACGTAAATCGTCAAAATCATCGTAGCGTTTCTTTATATCATAGCGGGAACCGAGTAGATTAAGTTTTCGCACATCGGTATCGCACAAAGCAACGACCTCACAGGAATGGTTTCTCTTCAGGGCTGGAAGATAGGCAAGTTGGGCTTGGGCGCCACAGCCAATTATCCCGACTCGCAACTTTTTACTCATAAGATTTGGTTATTTGTGTTCATCGGTGGTTAAATATTATTTTTTGTATCCATAATTTTCACTCGATTGCCTTCGATTTTCAAACGGTTTTCGATAAATAATTTAATTGCCTCCGAATATGCCTTATGCTCTTCAACCAAGACTCGTTCGGCTAAGGTGTCTGGTGTATCATCATCTTTAACTGGAACTACTTTTTGGACGATAATCGGACCGCCATCAACATCTTCGGTAACAAAATGAACCGAACAACCAGAAAACTTTGCACCCGATTTCAAAACCGCTTCGTGGACATTATGCCCGTATAATCCTTTGAAAGCTGGTAAAAGTGCTGGGTGGATATTCATAATTCGATTCTTATAGTGGTTAACAAAAAATGGAGTCAAGACCCGCATAAATCCAGCCAAACAGACTAAATCAACTTTTCTTTTATCTAACTCTTCAATTAAGGCTTTTTCAAATGCCTCACGGTTAGGAAAATCTTTATGGTTGATAACAACGGCTGGGATATTATGGTTTTTGGCTCGTTCTAAGGCGTAGGCATCTTTAACATTACTAATGACTACCGCAATTTCGGCATCGAGTTCTTTTCTTTCGATGGAGTCAATTATCGCTTGCAGGTTCGTGCCCCGTCCTGATACCAAAACGCCAATCCTTTTCTTCGGCATTGATTGATGATAAATTAAAAATTGGATTTGTCAAGAGAGTGCTTGAGAGATTAAATTTAATTGTGATAAAGATTTTGGTTAGTTTCCAATTTTATTATGATTGACACTGACATATGAGAGATAAAATAACAATTATCAAAAAGGAGTTGGAATGGAAGGCATTAGGTTTGTAATAGATGCTAAAGGTAAAAAGACCGCAGTTCTCATTGACCTTAAAAAGTACGGTGAGCTTTGGGAGGATTTTTACGACAGCTTAACTGCTCGTTTACGCGCTAACGAACCTCGAGAATCTCTTAAATCAGTAAAGGAGAGATTACGCCAGCAAGGTAGGCTGTGTGAACGTTTATAATCTTACTTTCACTCGTTCTGCTCGTCGAGAACTCGAGGCACTTGATGTCTCTCTTGACATAACTATAAGAAATAATAAAATGAGCTGAGGAATTTTAATAAATGTCTCCCGAAATTAAAATGATGACCGAAAACCAAAAGATTGAAAAATTTCAGATATTTATAAATGAGCTTAAAGAAGCAACACAGAGGAAATGCGAAAGATTTGAGAATTTCGTTAAAAATATTAGAAAATTAAAGACGGAAGCTGAAAAAGCAAAAATTGATAGCTTCAAAAATTTTATTGATAATGTAAAACAGTTAATATACAATGAGGTAGAAAGCTTGGATAAAACCGAAAAGAAATTGTTTAAGTTATTGACAGAATTTAAAGAAGGAGAAACAAATATCTTTGAAGCATTTGGTTATAAAGAAGAAATTTATAGAGATTTTTTAGTTTGGTTATTGGATAAAGAATGTTCTCACGGTCTGAAATATGAATTTACAAAATTGTTTGTGAATCATATTGTAAAAAGAATCACTAAGGAAAAAGAAAAGGAAAAAGAAATAGAAAGTGAATTAATAAACAGTAAGATAGGAAAAGAAGTTCCCTTAAAAGGAAAAAGTATTGACTTTATGATAACAGGTGAAAGTTTTCTTTGTGCAGTGGAGATGAAACTGCGTAGCCGACCGTCTAAAAGGCAGCTTGAAAACTACGAAGGCACACTATTAAACAAAAATAACGAGAACAAAAATCTATTAAAGAAAAATAACGAGAACGAAAATCAAGGATTTAAAAAAACTATTTATGAGGATAAAGAGTATCCAAATAGCTTCGGGATTTGTTTGAGTTTTAAAAAACCAATTAATGAGGAAAAATTTAATGAACTTAAATTGTTCAAGCCAATGAGTTGGTGGGAAGTTGCTCTATGTCTTTCGGAGATATGTGAAAAAGCTCCAACATTTTTTGTGAAAGAACTAATAAAACAATTTATTAAACGAGTATTTTTCTTTGTTGAAACCATATCAGATTTGCCCGAAAAAGATGAAATTTTGGCTAAAAAGAGGCTGTTTGATATCTATATGAAAATAAAAAAAGAAAAGGGAGGATAAAATGTCAGAAGAAAAAGGAATCTTTAATTGCGAATTTACCAATTTGGTTTTGGAAAATTGGGATGTCATAGGAGAAGCCTTGGCACAATTCTGCAATGAAATAAATATCTTTTCTGAATCTTTACTTGAAAAAGTAAAAGATAGCGGTTTAACATTTAATCAAGAAACATGGAAGGATACACTTCTTGATAAACTCTTAAGTTTAAGAAATGGTGTGTATTTTAAAAAAGGGGAGAGGGTAGCGCGTATCATTTATTCGGGCAAATTGCTTAAAGATGGATATATTGAGATTAAGACGCAAACGAAACCCCGAGAATGGGAAACGAAAAAAATCAAAATCCACGATAGCGACTTAGACAGAGTTCTTGAAGAAATAATAACAACAATTAAAAATTTCTTTTCTGAAAAGAAAAATAAACAGGATGAAATAACTAAATAAGATTAAAGATAATGATGTTTCCTTATCGAAAGGGTAGTTTTTGAGAAGTCGTTAAATGAAGATGGAGGATTTAAAGAAGTTTATTAAGACTTAAGGAAGAAAGCTTGAACTGAATTTTTAGTTTAAGGGCTCTATTAAGCGAGAAAAGTTTTAATAGACTTGGCTAAGGTTGTGAAGGGAAAGAAGATAATGATATACCTCTTTGGCTTGTTTGGCTTATCGTGATACTTATGTGGTATTGGGATTATAATTTGGATTGTGATTATTTGGGGAATGCTTAATGCTTTCTGGAGATTTTTGGGAAAGTTTTTTGACCATTTTAATGATTAGAAAGGAAATTTTATGGATTATTTAAAAGAAGTTGAAAAGGCAGCAAGAGAAGTTTTAAATGTCTTAGGAAATGGTTATAAAGAAGGAGAATATGAAGAAGCGTTAGCCCATGAGTTAAGGATTAGAAAAATACCTTACGAGCGACAAAGGAATTTTGAGATTTTTTATAAAGGCTATAAAGTTAGCGATGGCAGAGCCGACTTAATCATTAACCCCTTATGGTGCAGTAAAGGTGGTAAAGAGACAGTCCTCGAATTGAAAGTGGGTAAAAAGATTGCCGAACCACATAGACGACAAGCCCAAGTCTATATGGTCTCTTTAAATATTGACCAGGGCGCAGTCTTGAGTTTCGGTGACGAAGTCTTATTAGAAAAAGTAGAGAAACCGAAGAAGCTATTTGATATAACCGTAGTAAAGCCAAAACAAAAAACCACAGTTAATATTAAGAATTCCCTACAAGAAAGTGCCGAAGCGGTCTTTGAATACTTTGGTATAGAGTTTACTTACAGCGAAAATGCAGAAAATCTTTTTCCTTCAGCAATTGGTGTTGAGTTAAGACTTTGCGGTATCGAGTTTTCTAAAGGCAGTTACGACATCCTCTACAAATGCCATAAGGTTAGTAGCTACGACTTCGATTTCATATTCCCAAAAGGAGAAATAGCAAAAGTTGAATTCTATGATAAGGAAGAAAAGTTACAAGATTTGAAAGAAGAATTTGAGTTTTATGTTAAACTTTTCAATATCAAGAAAGGTTATTTAATTGCCATCCCAACAACCGAAGATGGTACGGTTAAATTAGAGGTGGTTTGAGCTATGATTAAACGCTATGATGCACCACTGAAATCCGAACAAGAATATCTAAAGAGCCAAAGAGACTACGAGCGAAAACTGCTCAAAGCGATGAAACAAGATGGTCTAATTCCAAGAAATGGCAAGGTAATTCTAAATTTGGACTTAGTTGAAAAGTTAATAAATTTTCACCTTCCTGAAGAAAAATCCGAATCTAAATTCGAATTTGAAACCATCCGAAAGGCATATGAACAGTTAAAAATGAATTTAGAATGCTTGGATGGAACTGAGATAGTAGTTGATACTAATTTTATTGGCTTACTCCATAGGATAATGGATTGGGCAGTTTTTGATGATTTCCTGCAAGCCAATCTTGAGACCGAACCCGAGAATGATGCTATGCTTATGAATCGAGCCAACGCCTACTCTCAAGTTGAAATGTATGATAAAGCTTTAGCTGATTATGCTGAGGCATTAAAGCTCAATCCCAATCAACGCCTTATTTATTATAACCGGGCACGACTCTTTTTTAAAATTGGCGAGTATGAAAAGGCTATCGAAGACCTTTCCGAAGGGCTTAAAAAACCCCATTGTTACGACCCTGAGCTTTTCTATGCCTTGCGCGCTAAAGCATTTTTTGAACTAAAAAAATTCGATGCGGTGATTGGCGACTTAGAAAAAATATTGGCGGTCTGCCAAGAAAAGATTGAACAACTTTCTGGTAAGCCACTAAAAGACTGGGGTTTCCCAATCAATCATCGCTTATTTATGGAGCTGGGGATTAAAAATGCAATTACTTTGCTAAAGGCTTTAGTCAAAGAAAAGATTACCCCGTCCCAACGGAAGCAGTTAAAGAAATTGAAAGAAGAGATAGTTCACATAAGAAATTCGGCTATGATATAAGAGTTTAATTGATAAAACAAATAATAATTTGAAAATTAGGTATTAAAATATCGCCGTCCCCTTGACAAAAGAATAACCGATAATAAAATAAAGACGATGGTCAAAAAAGAAGTAGAAAGGAGATAAAATGTTAACCGAATATATCCGTGCCGCAATGAAAAAGGCTAAATACGAAATCCTGCCGGATGACAAATCTTATTATGGAACAATTCCGGGCTTTGACGGTGTCTATGCTAATGCCAGAAATTTGGAAGAGTGTCGAAAGGAATTAGAAGAAGTTTTAGAAGAATGGATTTTCTTTAAAATATCTCGTAATTTGCCTTTACCAAAGGTCGGTGGTATTAGTTTGAAAATTAAGAAAGTGGTTTAATGCCCCATTTTGGGCTAATAAAAAGAAAAGAATTGATACATTATCTAAGAAAATTAGGATTCGATGGACCATATTCTGGGAAGAAACATCGATTTATGCTAAAAGGCCAAATTGTCTTAAGAATTCCTAATCCTCATCAAACTGAGATTGGCAGAGAATTACTGGCTCGAATCCTTAAACAAGCAAAGATTGATAAAAAGCTTTGGCAAAAGCTATAATTTTGTGAAAGTCTTTGTTGGCACTTCGGGTTGGTATTACGATTGGAATATTGATAGCACATTGGATTGGTATATCGCCAATTCCGGACTTAATAGCATTGAACTTAATGCTTCATTTTATCGTTTCCCATTTCCTAACCAAATAAAAACTTGGGCAAAGAAGGGCAAAGGCTTACGCTGGGCAGTGAAAGTGAATCGGCTTATCACCCACACTTTTAAATTTAGCGAGCGTGGAGAAGCAACTTGGCAGAGATTTGTTGAATTATTTAAACCATTAGACGATTTTATTGATTTCTATCTTTTTCAACTCCCACCGAATTATACACCCAAAGCGATTGGACGACTTACCGATTTTATCAAGAAAATCAAATTAGCAAAAAGGTTTGCCTTAGAACCACGAAATGACCAATGGTTTGACCCAGCAATGTTGGATTGGGCAAAGGAGTTAAATATCACTTGGGTCTCAATTGATGCCCCAGAATTTCCTAATACAATCTATAAGACTACCGACAAAGTATATTTAAGGATGCACGGCCGAACTGGTTGGTATTCGCATAATTACTCCGATGCCGAGCTAAAAGAAATTGTCAGTCGAGTTCGGGCAGTCAAACCTAAGGCAGTATATGTTTACTTTAACAACAATCACAATATGCTAAAGAATGCCCAGAAGATGTATAAAATTTTGTTAGCGAATAATCCAAATGACACCGAATAAGCCGAATGAATAACTATTCGATGAATTCGCTATCATTCGTAAAATTCGTTATAATTTTCTTTGCTCTGGTGGAATCCAGTTCAGACCTAAAATTTTAAAGATTTTCTTTTCGTTAGTTGTGATACGCTTATTGGTCTTGCGGTCAAAAAGACCGTACTGGCTTAAAAGATAACCTTTTCTTTTGGCTAAAGCCCGCATCATAATATTGAAGTTACCACTACCATAGAGATATAATAATTGGCTCTCCCAATCATCTTTCTTGGCACCATAGATTTCGATTCTTTCACTACCCGGAATATCTTTTAACAATCCTTTCACTAATTCTTTATCTTTTTCTAAGACTAAAAGGTCAAGGTCGCCACAGGTTGCTTCTTTTCGTGCCCAACTACCGGCAAAGGCGAATTTAATATTTTGGGCACGCAATTTTCGGCTTGCTTCTTTTACAATTTGATTAGCTTCTGACCAACTAATTCGGGTTTTAATTTTACTCATAAGTAAAAATAGTTAAGAGATTTCTAAAGTCAAGAACTATTGCCCAACATTGGATATTCAATTTATACCATTTAAACGAGTTTTAAACTTTCAATCTGGGCGTTTCTTATTGGTATTTTGTGGCAGAAAAGTTGAAATATATTTCAACCTAAAAATGACCGATTTTTTCGTCTATCGTGTTGGTCTTCCGTCGGTTACGCTAATTTTGCATTAGGGAGGGGGTATCGCTTAGGGGGTGACTCCGTAGGCTACCCCCTAAGCTACCCCGTAGGCTGCCTTGGGAGTTGGTTGGGGAGCAAGTTAGGGGGTTGGTTGGTAGGCAGGTTGGGGAGCAACTTCGTAGGCGACCTCGGAAGCGACCCGGTAGGCAACTTGGGAAGCAACCTGGGGAGCAACCCAGTAGGTAGCCCAGCAGGTCGCTTGGGAAGTTAGTTCCCATACTGCTTCATTTAATAAGTTTTCTTTTATAGTTATGTGCTATAATGTCTGCAAAATGGAGAAAGGATAAATATGACGAGAAAACAGAAGAGACCCAGGGGTGGGAACACCCCTGGCGCCAAACCAA
>JBDRUX010000033.1:0-21841 GCA_039801565.1 Caldifarciminota bacterium | reverse complement strand
GCCGATGCTCCAAAAGGTTGGGTGCGTTTCCGCTGTTGTTTGATCCGTTCTAATTCGGAGAGTATTTCGGCCCGAGTGCCATGCCGGAGTCTTAATATCCCTTGGGTGATAATAAAATCCGGAGGTAGTTGGCTGGAGCGATAACCAAAACCAATCTGGTCTTTGCTTAATTTTCTCTCTTGGATTTCAAACTGATGATTGATTTGAATGCCCTGGACTGATTCAATAATCTCACTGATGGAATGAGTAAACGCACCAGCGTTGTTTTTGACTGCGCCACCAAAAGTTCCAGGAATACCAAAGAGAAATTCTGCTCCGGTTAAATTATGCGCTAAAGCGGTAGTTACCAGATCTTTTAATTTTACACCTGCTCCACAAATGATTTTATCATTTTCGACTTCGACTTTAGCGAAGTCTTTACCCAACTTGATAACCATTCCGGGAAAACCCTGGTCCGAAATTAAAAGATTAGAACCCATACCGATGATGAAATAGGGTAGATAATTTTCCAATGCTAGCCGAATCGCTTCTTTCAAACTATCGTAATCGTCAACGATTATGAAATAGCGGGCGTTGCCACCAATTTGAAAAGTGGTATGTTGGGCGAGGGGTTCATCTCGCTTTATTATGCCGCGCAATTTCTTTTCAGCACCTTTTAGCAAGTTAATCTCTTTAATAAATTTCTCTTTCGTTCGATTCATTTTATTCTACTATAAAGTTCCTGACCAACCTCCCAGATGTTGCCGGCGCCCAAGGTTATTATCACATCATCGGGTTTTAACTTTGGCAAAAGAAAATCGCAAATTTCTGATTTGTCTTTGATATAGAGAATTTGCGGGTGCTGGGAATTATTAGCTTTTATTGCATCAACGATAAGTTGGGCACTAACTCCCGGAATTGGCAGTTCCGAAGCAGGGTAAATCTCCGTTATCAATAAGAGGTCACAATCCACAAAAGCCTCGCCAAAATCGTTAGCTAAGAATTTGGTTCTCGTATACCGGTGCGGTTGAAAGATGCTGATTATCCTTTGTTTAGGAAAAGAACATCGTAAAGTTTTAAGGGCCACTTTAATTTCAGTTGGATGGTGGGCGTAGTCATCATAAAAAACAATGCCATTTTTTTCACCAATCCGTTCTAAACGACGATGAACACCACCAAATTCTTTTAATCCAATTTTAATCGTCTCATAACTGATATCTAATTGTCGCGCCACCGCAATTGCGGCTAAGCTATTTGTCACATTATGAATTCCGGGTATTGCAATACTGAAACGGTCAATCGTTTCACCCTTGCCGACAAGGGTAAATTCGGAACCAAAGGGCTGAGAATCAATAGCAACGGCACTAAACATTGCTTTGGGATTTAGTCCATAAGTAACCTTTGGCCTTTTAAGTCTGGGGCAAATCTCTTTGACGGCTGGTGAATCGATACAGATGACGACTGCGCCGAAAAAAGGTACTTTGTTAGCAAACTTAACGAATGCCCGTTTAATATCAGCCAAATCTTTGTAATAGTCCAAATGCTCGCGTTCGATATTGGTGATAACGGCAATGGTGGGATATAACAGCAAGAAAGAGCGGTCGCTTTCATCGGCTTCGGCAACCAAGTATTCACTCTTGCCCAATTTCGCCCCGGTGGCGTAACCCAAGATTCGTCCGCCAATTACGGTGGTAGGGTCAAAACCGGCTTTTTCTAAAATTGTTGATATCATTGAGGTAACTGTTGTTTTGCCATGGCTACCCGAAATCGCAATTGAATACTTCATTCGCATCAATTCCGCTAACATTTCAGCCCGTGGGATAACTGGAACTCTTTTGGCTTGAGCGGCAATCAATTCAATATTATCTTTGGGGATGGCTGAAGAATAAACCACCACATCAGCGCCAGCACAGTTTTCGGGGCGATGACCATAAAAAACTTTAATCCCCATTCGAATTAAATTTTTCGTCAATTCCGTTTCCTTTAGATCCGAACCGGTTATTTCAAATCCTAAGTTTTTTAAAACTACCGCAATGCCTGACATACCGATACCACCAATCCCGATGAAGTGAATATGCTTCAATTTAGCTAATATCATAGGTCTTTCCGGGCAATTTTGATTTTTTTAGATGCCTAGTAATCCTTTTGGCAATTATTTCCGCCGCATCATATTTTGCTAAGCGTAAAGCATTAGCACGCATCCTTTCCAATTCTTCTTTATTCGCCAGTAAATCATTTATCATATCTTCCAACTTAAACAGGTGACTCTGGTCTAAAATTTTTGCCGCACCGGCTTTTTCTAAAAATTTAGCGTTGGCATTTTGATGCTGGTCGGTAGCAAAAGGAAACGGTATAATTATTGACGGCAGACCGAAAGCAATAATTTCTGACAGCGCCATACCACCGGCTCGAGTTAAGACCAGGGTTGCTTTGGCATAATTTTCTTCGGGCGTTAAGGTAAAGTCAATTAACTGACAATTCTCCGACCGAACTTTTTCTTTTATTAAGTCGTAATCGCGTTTGCCAGTTTGAATAATAAACTCGATGGTTGGATATTTGTTAGCGAGTTCAACCGCTGCTAAATTCAATGCGCGTGCTCCTAAACTACCCCCTAAAACTAAAATTACCGGTTTATTGCTTGTTCGGCTTTGACAATGGAAGGAATTCCGACATTGCCAGGCTTTGGCTAATAATTCCTTACGAAGCGGACTGCCGGTGTAATAAAAATTGCCCGAGGTGCGTTGGGTTAAAGGAAAAGCCAGATAAATCTCTTGGGCAAATCGGGCAAAATACTTTGTTATCCGCCCGGGAATTCGATTTAATTCCAAAATAAAGATTGGTTTACCAATGATAAGTGCACCCAAAATGGGAACCAATGAGTTGAAACCACCCGTAGCAATTACTGCGCTGAACCGATGTCGGATTGCAAACCAAATCCAACGGCACAGTGCCAAGCCGAAGTTAATAAAGAAATTTATCTTGCCGAGCATTCTTTTGCCCAAAAACCCACTGGCCGGCAGAGCGAAAAAATCAAAATTATATTTTCTAATCAAATCTTCTTCTAAACTATTCGCTCTCCCGATATATAACAGATTCCAGTTTAATTTCTGCAAGCTTTCACCAAGGGCGAGCGCGGGGAAAATATGGCCCCCGGTACCACCCGCGGTTATAACTAATACCACTTGCTCTCCTTATTCCAAATTTTGAAACATTCAAAACTTGACCTAAAGCAAAAAGATTCGTCACCAGTGCTGACCCACCGTAAGAAACAAAAGGTAAAGGTTGTCCGGTTGGTGGTACAATGCCCAATGCCACACCGATATGAATTAAAGCATAAACGAAAAGCATAACCGTAATTCCCCCGGCAAGCAAAAAACCAAAATGGTCATCAGCGGACTGGGCAATTTTCAAACCTCGGTCAAGAATTATCAAAAATAGCAGAAACAATACTACCGAACCAAGGAAACCAAATTCTTCGCCAACCGCCGCGAAGATAAAATCAGTTGCTAATTTTGGCAAGAACTTAAATTTCTGTCTCCCTTCTCCCAATCCTTTACCAATTAAACCTCCTGACCCAATTCCGATTCTTGACTGCTCTTGTTGATAACGGTCACCCTGCCAAAAATTAATTATCCGATACCGCGAATGAGGAAAAACAAAAATCAATACCAAAAATCCTACTATGGCTATCATTCCGATAATCAGAAGATACTTCATCCTCACGCCACCTAAAAAAAACATCGTCATACTGGTAACGAACAGAATCAAACTGGTGCCGACAGCTGGTTGAATAATTGTTAAAGCAATAATTACCAAAGTTACCGCTAACGGTGGCAAGACTTGTTTTTTGAATCCGTTTTCGGGATGTTGACTGCGGGCGAAAAAACCCGCCAACCAAAAAATTAAAGAAAGTTTTGCCACTTCGGCGGGCTGAATGAATCCAATCCATCTTTTCGCACCCGCGACGCGGCGGCCCAGAATGACCGTTGCTAAAAGAATTATAACTGTAATTAGGAAGATAATATTTCTTGCGTTGCCACTTAGTCTTATATACCGAACCTTTGTTCCAATAAACAACGCCGCAACACCAATAGCTACTCTCAACATTTCCCAGCGTAAATAGCGGTCTCCTTCGTAAAGAGTGGATGAATAAACCATAATTACCCCAATTGTGACTAATGTTAGCGTAGCCAACAAGAGAATGGTATCAACGGGTTGGCGTGGTTTGTCCGCTGATTTTAAGAAGCGGTTAGGCAAGATTGTTGATTGCATTGCGAAATGCCTCCCCCCGTTCGATAAAATTAGCATAGGAATCAAAACTGGCAAATCCTGGTGAGAAAAGCACGGTATCGCCTTTCGTTGCTTTTTGTCGGGCTATCGCTATTGCCATCTCCAAAGAGTCGGCAACGGCTAAATCCTTATAGTTAAGTTTTATCAGCGCTTGTTTTAGACGATAACGATTTTCACCGATCAAAATTGTGTATTTAGCGTTACCAACGATTGCCCGGAGGTAGTCAGCGATTTCAAGTTTTTTCTCTTTTCCGCCGGTTATTAGGATTATCGGTTTGGGCACTGCTTGCAAGGAATTTATTGCGGCCTCAGGGTTGGTACACATCGAATTGTTAATATATCTTATACCATCGATTTCTCGAATCAGTTCTAAGCGGTGGGGCAAACCAGTAAATTTGGTAATCGCGGCTTCAATACTTGAATTTTCAACACCGATAATTTTCGTCGCACAAATCGCAGCTAAGACATTTTTTAAATTGTGCTTACCGGGAATTTTAATCTCAGCAACGGATAAGACCGGTTCACCTTGGTAATAAATCATTTCATCCTGACAATAAGTTCCATCTACAACCCTTTCACTTGAGAAATAAAAAGTATTAGCCGGAATTTTATTTAGATTCCTTTTGATTATTGGGTCATCAAAATTAACAATAGCAAAGTCGTTTTTCTTCTGATGCGCGACGAGTCGGAATTTTAATGCCACATACTCTTCTTTTGAATGGTGTCGGTCAAAATGGTCCTCGGTGATATTTAAAAGCAATGCGATATGTGGCGAAAAACTATAGCACCTTTCCAATTGAAAGCTTGATACCTCGACCACATAAAAATCCTTTTCGTCAGCAAGTAAAGCCGAAGAAAATGGTTGCCCCGGCGCCAAGTTGCCGCCAGCGAAAACATTTTTTCCATCAGTAGTAAGAATTGATGCAATTAGTGCCGTCGTAGTAGATTTGCCATTAGTGCCAGTGATTGCAATAATTGGTTTGGCAATGAACTGGGCAGTGAATTCGATTTCATCAATGATTGGAACCTTTTTATTTTTGAGGGTTTGGAGAAGGGGTGCTTGGGCTGAGACCCCAGGACTGACAATTATCATATCAATTTCGGTCTGGTTTATTACTGAGTTTGGCTTGGGTAAAAATTTAAAGTTAGGATTTTGCCTCAATTTTCTTACGGTTGCTTCTTCTTGAATTTCAGGGTTATCGTCGTAAGCAAAAACCTTAACTCCCTTATCAAGTAAAAATTGACTCACAGTCTTTCCGGCGCGACCCAGTCCATAAATAATCACCGCTTTGGGCAGAATCTTGTGGTTTATACTAATTCTCATCGTATTTTCAGACTGGAAATTGCTAATAACCCAAAGAGTAAAGAGAGAATCCAGAACCGGGTTACGATTTTTGCCTCATGCCAACCAAGTAATTCGAAGTGGTGATGGAGCGGTGCCATCCTAAATACCCGTTTTCCTTTTGTCAGATGGAAATAAACAACTTGGATTATTACTGAAACCACCTCAATCACAAATACCCCGCCGACTAATAATAATAGTATCTCTTGCTTGCAGATAATAGCCATTAAACCAATGAGTCCACCCAAAGGCAAGGAGCCAGTATCGCCCATAAATATCTCGGCAGGATAAGAATTGAACCATAAAAAGCCGAGTCCAGCACCGATGACGGCAAAAGCAAAGATTGCCATTTCACCAGCGCCCGGCACATAAATAATATTTAGGTATTGAGCAATTTTACTATGACCAGCCGCATAAGTTAGAAAGGCATATGTCGCAGCCGCAGTACTTAAAAGTCCAACCGCTAATCCATCTAAACCATCCGTTAGATTAACCGCATTGGTTGAACCTACCAGTACCAGGATAACAAAGGGAATATAAAAAATACCAAAGTTGAGGATAACATTTTTGAATAACAGAAAATTAGTTTTGGTCTTAAGGTCAGGGGATAAAGGGAAAAAATATAGTACCAAACCGATAAGCAAAGCCAATCCGAGTTGACTGATGAGCTTCACTCGTTTTGTCAGTCCGCGTGGTCTATGGCATCGAATCTTGATGTAATCGTCGAGATAACCGATTCCACCCAGCCAGACCAAAGTCAAGAGTCCGAGTAAAATATAATGGTTAGTCAAATCAGCAAAAAGTAATACCGAAATTATAATGGTGGAAAGAATCATTAAGCCACCCATTGTCGGTGTTCCCGATTTTGCTTTATGGCGTTCAGGGACTTCTTCTCTGATATTTTGGCCAATAGCGAGTTTTTTTATCCATCTTATCACTACCGGACCGAAAATCAAAGTTAAGATTAAACTGAGAGCGCCAGCATAGGCAGCACGAAATGTAATGTACCGAAATAGATTGAAAGGACTGAAATACTGTTTTAAAGGGTAAAGCAATAAATAGAGCATCGAGTTAACTTTCTAAGATTTGTTTGACAACTTGTTTATCATCAAAATGTCGCTTTTCATTGCCAATAATTTGGTAGTCCTCGTGTCCTTTGCCGGCAATCAACACAATATCACCCATTTGCGCTAAAGTCAGAATTCGCTTAATTGCACGGTAGCGGTCAGGAACAACTTCAAAGTTCGACTTGGTTATTCCTGTCTTAATGTCCTCAATGATTTTTTGCGGGTCTTCATCTCTTGGATTATCCGAGGTTAGAACGACAAAATCAGCTAATTCAGTAGCAATTCTACCCATAATTGGCCGTTTTGTTTTATCGCGATTGCCCCCACAGCCAAATAGAATCAGCACGCGTTTTTTAGTAAACGCTCGTGCTGTCATAAGCAAATTTTTAAGAGCATCAGGGCTATGGGCATAGTCAACAAAAACAAGCAGTCCCTTGTCATTTTCTACTCGTTCCAAACGACCCGGGATGAACTTTACTTTTTCAATGCCGGTTTTGATCGTAGCCAAAGAAATTCCCAAAGCCAGTCCAACGCCAGCTGCGGCAAGGAGATTATAGACATTGGGGGTGCCCGGCAGTCTTAAATTCATTGCCACCTCTGTGCCTTCACTATTTAAGATTAGCTTAGTTCCCAGTGGGGTTAAATCTAAAATCTTAGCGGTGATTTCAGCTGGGTTTTTCAGACTATAATAGATGATTCGTGCCTGGCTAATTTGGTCAATTTCGTAAGCCAAATCATCATCTCGGTTAACGATGGCTATTGCCTTTTTATCTAACCCAGCAAACAGTTTCAATTTCGCATTTTTATAAGCCTCAATAGTTTTATGAAAATCAAGATGGTCTTGAGTTAGATTGGTGAAGACACCGACCGAAAACCGCAAACCAAAAACCCGGTGCAACTCTAAGCCATGAGAAGACACCTCCAAAACACAATAATTTATTCCTTTATGTTCTAATTTGGTCAATATTTGGATGATGTCCAAACTCTCAGGTGTTGTATTTTCTGCCTTCAACCAATTCTCACCATCGAAATGTTTGATTGTACCCAGAAGACCGCTGGTTTTACCAGCGGTGTCTAAAATTGATTTAATTAAATAAGCCGTGGTTGTTTTACCATTAGTTCCGGTAACGCCGATAAGCTTAATTCTCTGGGTCGGAAAATTATAAAATTTATTAGCGACCTGCGCTAAAAAAATTCTTGGTTCTGCCACTTGTAAATAAGTTGCTTTATTGTTCCAATTTGGGATTATTTGGTTAGAGGCAATCGCCACCGCACCTTTTGCGAGCGCTTCTTCGATGAATTGAATGCCCGATGTCTTACTACCTTCGAGGGCAACAAAAAGGTAGTTTGGTCTTACCTTTTGAGAATGATAGGCAATCCCAGTGATCGTAATTTTTTTATCGCCAAGAATTTTATTTACGGATAAATCCGAGATTAATTCTTCGAGTAGTTTTGCCATTTTATCCACCCCAAAGTAAACAATTGCTTAAAAGTTTGTTTAAGGCAGTTATTCAATACTGTTAGTTCAACTTGCTTGATTTTTTTATTTAATTTCACCTTCGGGTCAACTCAATTTGGGATTTTTCGATTACGGAACTGATGGGAGTTAGTGCCGATTGGTTATTTACGATATCCTTTATTTCCGATTGTTTTAATCTACATATGCGAGTGGCGATTCTTTTAAACAATGGGCAAGTCACATCCCCAGCAAATCGGGTTTGAGCTGTTCTCAGTGGTTCATCAATCAAAACCGCAATGAGGTATTTGGGATTAGTTTTGGGGAAGAAACCAATAAAAGTCATTAACGATTTGTCGGAAGAATATTTGCCATTGACTAATTTTTGGGCGGTACCGGTTTTTCCACACACTTCATATTCGTCTAAACCGGCTTTAACTCCAGAACCTTCAGTTATAACTCGAGCTAAAATATCTTTCATGCGCGAAACTGTATGTGAATCAAGCGCGCGCCGAACCACAGTTCGTTCACCTTGATAAATCACTTCTTGTCTTGGATTGACGATTTTCTTGACGATGTAGGGTCTTAATAATATTCCATCGTTAGCCACGCACAAATAGGCATTAGCTAATTGTAAAAGAGTGGTACGGAGACCTTGCCCAAAGGCGTTATTAGCAAAACGTAAAGGGTTTTTTATTTTTTGCGGTGGGTCTAAATAACCGGAAGCTTCGCCGGGTAATTCGATACCGGTTGGTAAATTAAACCCTAACTTGCGGGCAGTAAGATAAAAATTTGTCGCTGCTAATTTTTGGGTAAGCATACTGACACCGATATTAGAAGAGTGAATAAATATTTCGGCGAAGTCAAGAATTTTCTTTTTTTGCACATCTTTAATTTTCTTGCCGGAAATCGTAATGTAACCTAAACTGACATCGTAAGCTTCTTGGAGCAACTGGTCACAATTAGGGCTGGTGAGAGCAGTTGCCATTATGACTAATTTAAAGGATGAACCCGGTTCAAATTCGCTTGTCACTGCGTAAGGCGTCCATAATCTCGAATCGTATTTTTGATAACGATTTGGGTCGAAATCCGGGTAATCCGCCATTGCCAAAATTTCACCAGTTTGACAGTCTAATACTATGACTGAGCCAAAAAGTGCCCGACAATTCTCGACAGCGGCTTTCAATTCTTCGTAAGCAATTAACTGGATATCCAAATCGAGTGTTAGAAAAATATCACAACCCGGGCAGGCTGGTTCAATTGGATGCGCAGGATGGTAATAGATGTTACCCAGTCCGTCCCGGCCGCAAATCACTTTACCGGGTTTGCCACTCAGCAACGAGTCGAACTGATATTCAATTCCAGCCCATCCCTTTTTATCACCCGGACCGACACTACCAACGAAACCGATTACACTTGCCACCGCTTCCGAAAATGGATAGCAACGGTTATTATCAGGAACTATCGAGATTGCCCCATTCAACCCGGCCTTTTTTAATTTCATAGCCAGGGATTTACCGATTTCATAATCAATTTGTTTTAAATACCAATAAAATTTTTTCTTGGTGCGTAATTCGTGATAAGTGGTATTGAAATCTTTTTTTCCACAACTGGCTAAAATATCGGCTGCTTCTTTTCTTCGTTTTTCTAAATACTGGGGTAGAACCGAAATTGAAAAACAGGAACGATTAACTACGATATGCCGACCGTACCGGTCGTAAATCTCACCACGAGGGGCAATCAATTCCAGAGTAGTTTCTTGGATTTTTTTGGCTTTTTGCCGATACTTCTTACCAGCAATTATCTGCAAATAAAAAACATAAATCAAACTAATTGCCCAACACCCAATCAATAATCGCTTAATAATTTTTATGCGATTTATCTCGAACATTTCAATTTGTTGTCCCGGTTGGCTAATGCTTTAAAAACTTTTTCCGAGGGTGCTGTCGAATTTATCAGCTTTATGTTTGAACTATCCGGTGTTGGGAAAGTTAAGCCAATTGCTAATGCCTTCGCCTCGATTACCGTGTAGGAAAAGGCTTTGGTTAATCGGATTTTATTCTGTTCAAGTTGTTCGGTTAAGAGTTTCTTTTCTTCTTCCATTTCGGCAATCTGGCGTGTCAAACGAAAACTGGTGTTATGGGTGCAGAGATAAAGAATTGGTATCAAAGCCAAAGAAATTAACAGGAGAAATTTTTTCATTTTAATAATTAAATCTTAACCGCTGCCCGTAACCGGGCACTATGGGCTTGTGGATTTTGCTGGATTTCGGTTGGAGTTGGTCGCAGTGGCTTTTTGGTAAGAATTTCAATTTTTCCTTGTCTGGCAAATTCGCGAAAAGTGTTTTTCACAATCCGGTCTTCTAAGGAGTGATAGGCGAGAACTACAATCCGGCCACCAGGGGCTAATAATTCCAATACCGTTAGCAACCCTTTTTGGAGATTTTCTAATTCATTATTGGTCGCCATCCTAAGGGCTTGAAAGGTTCGCCGCATTGCCTTTCTTTTAACTGCGTCCGGGAGCCTTTTCAATTGCTGGGTAATTAAATCGGCGAGTTGGGTAGTAGTTTTGAGTTCTTTTCGCTTCTGCCAGATTGCTTTGGCAATTCGTTTGGCAAATTTCTCTTCCCCGAATTGTCTTATGATTGTTTCAATCTCGGGCAGGGAGGAACGGCGAATGATATCGTAGGCCTTAAGTGGGCTTTCCGAATTAAATCGCATATCCAAAGGACCATTCAATTCAAAAGAAAATCCGCGCTGGGCGGAACGAATTTGATGAAATGAAACGCCCAAATCGAATAATATTCCCATTACTTGCTGATTGTTACAGATGGAAGTTTTGCGGAATTCTTGTATTACTTCCCCCATTTCGGTAAAATTACAATTAAAAAGGTGAAAATTATTAAAACGATTTAGTCTCCGTTGGGAATAGGAAATTGCTTCTGGGTCTAAATCAATTCCGATTAAGAACCCGGCTTCCAAAGCAGCAAGAATTGCTTCAGCGTGTCCTCCGCCACCGACGGTGGCATCAATAAAAATTCCCTTCTTCGGCGCCAAGTATTGAATCACTTCTCGAACCATTACTGGGCGATGAAAAAAATTTGAATCAATTTTCTTTTCTTCGCAAGTTATCAAATTAGCAACTGCCCCTTGCCATTTATTTACTGTCATAATATTAATCATTCGTTTTTATTCAAAATTTCGATGCTGTCGAGTAAATCAGCAGCATATTTTTCAAAATTTTCCTCAAATTCCTTTTGCAGTTTATTGTAGGTTTCAGGATTTGCCATTACAAAATAACTGATGCTACCAAAGATTACTACTTGGTTTGTAATTCCGGCGTATTCTAAAAGTTCTTTTGGGATGCTAATCCTTCCTTGGGCATCGAGAGTTACCTCAACGGCATTTCCCGCCATTCCCCAAAGGAACATTCGTGACTCCCTTCGATTGACCGAAAGTTTTAGCAGGGTGCCACCGACGAGCTTTTCCCACACTGACAGGGGGTGGATTGATAGGGTTCTGTCATGGCCTTTGTTAATGACGAGTCTGCCATTAGACTCTTGGGGAAGGGCCTTGCGGAAAGAGTTCGGGATGGCAACCCTGCCTTTATGATCAACCGAATACAAGAAATGTCCAAAAAATTTCATCACCACTTTACACCAACTTTCACCACAGAGCACCACAATAATGAAAAATCCAAAATTGTCAAGCAAAATTTTTATGTCGCATCAAAATTTTTAAGTAATGCATTTATAATACTTATAATATCAAAAATTAATAGAAATAATTAGTACCTGGTAAAAATCTCTCCTACCCCTTTACTATTTTTTTAAATTAAGGAAAACACCGTACCAATAATCTAATTCATTGCTATATATAGCAATAAAATTATTTTAAAAACACAATATATAGTATTCTATTAGCCTTATCAATCTATTCTAACTTAATCGGCCGAACAAAATCTAATATTAATTCAACAATGATTTGAAATTACGCAACTTATAATAAAGATATTTCGGCTCCGGTCGTTTTGGGACCGGAGCCGAATCGTTAAGTGGGGATTTTGCCCAGCTATTATTCCGGGATTGTGTTTTTATAAATCTTCAAGTAGACTAGTGAAGGTATCGTGATGCTCTTCTTCATCAGCTAAGATTCCTTGAAATAGCTTCTTAGTCGTTTCGTCATCTTCTTTACGAGCAGTTTCGATTATCTGTTTATACAATTTGATTGCGCCTTCTTCGTCTTTTTTATCTTGCGAAAGCATCTCTTTAAGGTTTTCGCCAATAAAGATTGGTTCGGGTTTACTGGTTGGAATGCCGCCTAAGTAGGCTAATCTTTCCGCAATCGCTTCCGCATGTTTCATTTCCGTAATTGCGATTTTTTTAAGTTCATCCTTTACCGCAAACCCTTTGGTTCCTTTCCAGAGCACGTGTTGCCACATATATTGAATTGATACTTGTAATTCACGAGCAATTGCTCGGTTAAGCATATCCATTAATGCTTTGGTTGCCATTTTGCCTCCTTGCTTTACTCTAATCTCAATTCCATTGAATTTGACCATAGCCCATGGATATTACAATAAGAATAAGCATATACCGTTCCGGATTTTTCGGTCTTAAATGCTAATGCTACTTCGGGCTGGGTATAGATTGTGCTGGTATTAGGTCCTTGGGTAGATGCACCATGGGCTAAGAATTCAAATCGGCCAAGATGGTAAGGAAATTTCTCACCATCGGGCAGAAACTGAACATCAATCCAGACAATATGATGTTCGGTTGTATTAGGATGGGGTATCTCTTTACCAACACTGACCATTATTTTAATATTTTCACCTTTTTTCGGCTTGGAAAGCAGTTCAATTACCGGGACATGTTTTTCGGCTTTCCAATCCGCGGTCTGAAAAAGTTCGCCAATTTGCTTCATTATAGCTCCTTTCTTACAAAAGTTTATGTTCTTTATGCTTCGTTAATATATCATCGGCTAAACGGTCCAACTCCTTGAAATCCGTAGCCTTTGGGTATCCCTTTATGATTACTGGTTGTAAAAATTCTACTTTAAGATTTGAGAGCATCCCTTTAAGCGTTTCTAACATCTTGCCACCCCAACCGTATGAACCAATAATCGAAGCAAATCTAAGTTTCGGTCTTAAAGCATTAGCCAAATAAGCGGCGTATACAGCTGCTGGATGGGGTCCCACCAGGACGGTCGGTGTTCCAATTACAACTGTCGCTGTATCAACCAGAGCTATCGCCAGTTCCCCAATATCTGTCTTCGTCAAATTGAAAGGTTTTACCACTAATTCCCTATCCATTAAGGCATCAACAAAGTAATCAATCATCCGGCGGGTACTACCGTGCATCGAAACATAAGGAATTACCACTTCGTTTTTCACATCGTCAGCCACCCAATCCTTATAAGCCTCAATGATAAATTCCGGTCGCCGATAGATTGGACCGTGGCTGGGGGCAATCAATTCAATTTCATATTTACTTAATCGTTCCAGATGCTTTTTGATATTATTACGAAACGGCATCATTATTTCGGCATAATACCGTTTGGCGCATTCGTAAACCTTTGCTTCGTCATCAGCATATAAATCACTACTTGCCAAATGAGAACCAAACAAATCGCAGGGAAATAGAATCTTCTCTTCTTTTAGATAAGTGAGAAAGGTTTCGGGCCAATGCACCCAGGGGGCAAAAATAAATTCTAAAGTCCGATTGCCTAACGACAAGGTTTCACCATCCTGTATCACAATGAATTTATCCTCGGGAATCAAAAGTAAATCAATCAGCATCTCCCGACATTTAGCATTAGTTACCACCTTTGCCATTGGATAAGCTGACAAGACTTTTGGGATTGCTCCGGAGTGATCCTGTTCAGCGTGGTGTGAAATTATATAGTCAATACGCTTGATTCCCAACCGATTGAGATTTTCCAGATGTTCAGTCTCTTTGGTCGGATCAACCGTATCCAGCAAAGCTACTTTCTCGGAACCTTGAATTAGATAGGCATTGTAACTGGTTCCATCAGGTAAAGGGATAAGTTCGTCAAATAATCTACGGTCCCAATCAATTGCGCCAACCGTAAAAATTCCATCTCTTATCTTTTTAATTGTCATCCTTACCCCCTTTTTCTTCAATATAAGTTGGTGCATTTTTCGCGGTCTTTCCTTTGAGCACTGTATGATAATAATCGTAGGTCATCGGTTCGGCGTCATTAAATAAATCGGCAGCCACCACCTTTCCGATAAATATGGTATGGGTACCGACATCAACACTTTGAATCAATTCGCATTCTAAGAAGCCAATTGTATTGTCCAGAACAATCGGTACACCAGTGCTACCCAATTGGTAATTGATACCATTAAATTTATCTATCGCACGTCCGGACTTGAAGCCAAAATGGCCAATAAACTTAAATGGCGTGGTCTTTGCCAGAATCGAGACGGTAAAAACCTTGCTGGTTCTAATAAATTCATGCGTCAAATTATTTTTGTTAATACTAACTGCGATTGTTGCTGGATTAGCGGTTATTTGCATCACGCAATCGGCAATTTGGCCATTAAACTTATCCCCCAACTTGGAGCTAATAATATAAAGACCGTAGGTCAATTTCGTAAAAGTTTTTTGATTCATAAATTATATTATGTCCGTTGCTCTTCGACTCGTCAATAAAAATCCAACGCAAACTATTTAGAATACTAAAAAATTCATTCGCTGTCAATCATTACTTTTTAAAGCAAGTTAAAATTTAATAAAAAAACGCTGATACTCTAAAACCTAATTATGATTTGACATCTTTAAAACTGCTCTTATAATGACCGATAAATGAGAAATTCAAAATTATTCCTAATCATCTCATTTTGTTTTCTAACTGGTTATGGTTATCGGCCCAGGTTGGTCTTTGACAAAGTCCTCAGTTTAGTCAATGCCGAGGTGATAAGAAATCCTGAAGTTACTCAAATATTTTATGGTGAGTTAGTTGACCAATCGGACTTTTATAAGATAAAATCGGATAAAACCTTTGACTTATACCTTAATATCTTAGTTCCTGATGACTCGGAGGCAGTGACCGATTTTTGTATCGAAATCTATGGTCCAAACAAAACCATCACGATAAATGGCGGGCAATACGACTGGGAGAAGGCTTTTGACCGTTTGACCGGCAACAATTATCTAAAAGGGCCATCTTATGAAGAGACCTTGGAAAAAGGTGAATATTTGATTCAGATTTATAACAGCGACAATCAAGGCAAATACATTTTGGTCATCGGGGAAAATGATGTCTTTTCAATCCCGGAAATGATAAGGACGATTCTTTTAATGCCCAAAATCAAAAGTTTTATGGGAAAACCGTTCATCACTGTTTATTTCAATCAGGTCGGTGTAATTTTATTGACCACCTTATTGATAGTTGCCGGAATTATTATTCTGTTAATCTTTTATCGCCAGTCCCGGTCATTTTAATTGGGTTAAACTCTAAAAACTTTTAAAACGCCTGAAAATCGGTGATTAGAAGGATAGCGGTTTAAGACCGGTGCCCACCGGAAACGATTTAAACTATTGAACAAATTCGAACTATTCCCAACGCATCCCCAAATCAGGAATTAGGGTATAGATTTTAGGAATTAGTGAAAATAATGAGGCAGTGTCGGAAGTTGCTTCCCAAGCGACCTACAGGGCTCCCTACTGAGTTGCTCCCCAGGTTACTTCCCAAGTTGCCTACCGGGTCGCTTCCGAGGTCGCCTATGAACCCGCTCCCCAACCTGCTTCCCAACCAGCCCCCCAACCCACTCCAGAGGTAACTCCCCAAGCAACCTACAGGGTAGCTTAGGGGATAGCCTACGGGGTCACCCCCTATACGATACCCCCTCCCAAAGCAAAATTTCATATAAGAAATTAAATATCAAATAGTTAAAAGAAATTTTGGCTTGATTTTTGCGTTACTTTTAAGTAACCTTTTTGGCTCATGGCCAGAAAGTGTGGTGGAAAACTTGAAAGGCATCCAATACCGAACCTACGGCGTTTGTGGTATCGTTATGCTCAAGAGGTAGTGAATAACAGGGCTATTGCATATCCAAAGAAGATAGGCATTGATGAGTTTAATGTCCCAAAGCGGCACAAATAAAGGTTATATCAATGCGATTCGGGCGGAATGTCCTAATGCGATGATTATCGCGGATAAGTTTCATATCCTGCGGATGGTGAATTATGCATTAGATTTTACCCGGGCGGTACTTCAGCGTCAGGCGAAAAAAGGCAAAAAGAAGCAATGGCTTTACTGAGGAATAACAAAATAAAGTTAGACAAGCGAATGGCTTATGGTTATCCGGAACTATTCCAACTAGCATCTTACGGATTTTAGCTCGTAGCGCCTGAGGTCCGCCAAGAGGTGGGGCGGATTAAAAATGTGGTTTGAAGGGTTATGAGGCTTTGCCTTTCCTTCCACACTAAATGGCTAAGAGCCTTAAAAAATTATGCATAAAGTCCTAAAAAATCGAGAGCCAAGGTCTTCAAAATTAAACACCTACAGATTTGCCAAAAGGCTTGAACGGCACCTTTAATCTCACTTCGTTTGTGAACAAAATCACGATAGACCCCTTGAGAACCGTTGAGGTAGGAATACTGCTAAATTTTCGAGTGATTGAATGCTATTATCGCCCTAGTTTATATTTTCAACCTGATTCTAGGGTTCTTCTTAAGAAATCCAAGGCTGCCATTGCGGATTGTTCTTTGATAAGCCTTCGGTTACCAAAAAAGATTCGCTCCTCATACTTGGCATCACTTTTGGTGGCAATCCCCAAATAAACCAGACCAACCGGCTTGGTCTTTGTTCCACCAGTTGGTCCACAAATGCCGGTGACCGAAAGCCCAATATCGGTTTTGTAATTTTCCTTAATACCAGTTGCCATCTCTAATGCGGTTTCCTTACTTACCGCACCAAATTTCTTTAAGGTCTCAGGTTGTACCCTGCAGATTGCCTTTTTTATTTCATTGCTGTATGCTACTACGCCACCGATGAAGTATCCAGAGCTGCCTGGAACATTAGTAATCCGGTCGGCAATTAAACCAGCAGTGCAAGATTCAGCAGTTGCCAAAGTTAAGTTTTTCTTTTTTAAGATTTGTCCGACGGTTTCTTCGATTGTTGTAGTATCAAAACCATAAACATAAGGTTTTACTCGCGCCACAATTTCCTTTTCACAAGCGGTGAGCAGTTTTTTATCGCGGTCGGTCCAGATGACAATATCAACACCGGTTGGTTGAGTTAAATAAGTAATTTCAATCCCCTTGTGCCGAACAAAGTAGCGAGCAACCTTTTCAAAAATTTCCGCCTGAGTGATATTAGTAGTCCGAATAACTTTGCTATAAAGGGGAGTTAACGAGAAAGTTGACTCTAAGTAGGGAATAACACCGGTTAAAAAAATCTTTTCTAATTCAGTCGGACTGCCAGGTAAAAGAATAAGAACTTTATTTGCTTGTTTGAGAATTAATCCCGGAGCGGTGCCGACCGGATTTTCTAAAACGATTGCTCCCTGCGGTACTAAGGCTTGGCGAGTTTGGGCTTCGGGCATCGGTTTATTAATTTTAGCATAATACTTTTCAATTTGTGCCAGTAAACTTTCATCTAAGATTAAACGCTGGTTGAAGATTTTGGCAGCGACAGCTACTGTGTTATCATCCGGTGTCGGACCTAGCCCACCGGCAATGAAAACCAAATCCGAACGGCTTAGTACTTCTTTTAAGGTTGCTTCAATTATTGCTTTGTTATCGCTAATGGTTGTAATCCGAACTAAATTTATGCCCAATTCGAAAAGTTTTTTCGCTAAAAAATTTGAATTGGTATCCGGAATTCTGCCAGTTATGATATTATTGCCAACGATTAAAATTTCGCAATTAGTCATAAAAATTAAAGGAAGATCACCATTAAAAACCTTAAACCAAGATTGGCAATAATTGCTGATAATAAATCGTCGAGCATCACGCCGAGCCCTCCGGCTATTGTTTGGGATTTTTTAATCAAAGGTAATTTGAAAATATCAAAGAAGCGAAATAAAAAGAAACCGGTTAAAAGAACCGCGCCCTTGGCAATCAAACTATTGGGTAACTTAATCCCAAGGAAGGTGATTAACATTCCAACTATTTCGTCAATGGTAATCTTATGGGCATCTTTGCCCCAGATTTTTTCTAAATCCTCAGCGATAAAGAGACCAATTAAAAAAATGGCAATCGTGGTTATTAAATAGGTAATAAGTGGTGAGGAATTTAACCAAAAGATTAACGGGATAGTGATTAAGGAAGCAAAGGTTGCGGGTGCGAATGGGATGTAACCCGTACCAAAACCACTACCCAGGATAACTTTGAGCCGAGCGACTACCGAATTTTCTCTGACTAAGCCCGGCGCCGGCGACTCGGCATCCATTCTTCCCACTGCACAACCAGTTGGGCAACGATGAAGATTGAGGCGTAGGTGCCTAAAAGAATCCCAAAAGTCATTATCATTGCAAAGTCTTGAATCGCCGGTGCCCCGAAAATCCAAAGACAGATTGAAACTAAAATCACCGAAGAGGTGATAATGGTCCGGGAAAGGGTGCGATTAATCGCTTGGTTGACAACAATCGGATAAGGCTCTTTGTGCATCTTTCGGGTGTCTTCCCGAATTCGGTCCGAAACCACAATTGTATCATTTACTGCATAACCGATAATGGTTAAAAAAGCGGCAAGGATTGGCATTGTGAATTCTCGACCAAAGAGCACTAAGATACCTAAGGCAATTATCACATCATGGAAGAGGGCAAAGACCGCAGCCACGCCGTAACGAAAATCGAAACGGATGGTAATATAAATTAAAATTAAAATTAATCCGACAATTACCGCTAAGATAGCTTTGCCGCGTAATTCCCGACCAATTCGTGGTCCGACCGTTTCTTCATTATGACCAACCACCGGATTTTCTGGAAAATGCTGGGCAAGGATTGCCAAGACCTGTTGACTAAAATTTTCACTGCTACCAGTTTCAACCCGAATTAAAAATTCGTCGCTACCGCCGAACGATTGAATTGAAGCGTCGGCTTGGCCAATTTTACTTAGCGCTTTCCGCAATGCTTCAGTCTTTATCGGATACTTGAATTTAACTTGAAGTTGAGTGCCACCGGTAAAATCAACACCAAATTTTATCCCTTTAATCAAAATCAAAATCAAACTGGCTACCATCAAGACACCAGAGATGATATAGCTAAAACGGCGCAACCGAATAAAATTAATATTGACATTGGTTAGTAACCGCATCAGCCAATCCTCAAGCGTTTAATATCAAACTGGGCTAAGGCGAAGTCGTAAACGACCCGAGTGAGATAGACCGCTGTGAAGATGTTTATTACCAGACCAATAACTAAAGTAGTGGCAAAACCTTTAATACTGCCTGAGCCCCAGATGTATAATGGGATGACCGCCAAAATTGTGGTCAGGTTGGAGTCCATAATGGTTACGAATGCTCGTTTGTAACCGTTTTCGATAGCGGCACGCACAGTCTTACCCCAGCGAAGTTCTTCTCGAATCCGTTCAAAAATCAAGACATTAGCATCAACTGACATACCGATGGTTAAAGCGATTCCCGCTAGTCCGCCTAAGGTTAGGGTTGCCCGGATACCCGCCAAAACTGCCAAAAGAAAGAAGATGTTAAAGAATAACCCAATATCGGCGACAACACCTGACCAACTATAAACCATAATCATGATGATAAAGACAATAATTGAACCGATGAGACTCGCCTGGATTCCCTTACGAATTGAATCATGACCTAACGAAGGTCCGACTGAACGCTCTTCGATTATTGTCACAGGGGCTGGTAAAGCGCCTGAGCGTAGTACAATTGCTAAATCTTTCGCCTTATCCGGATTCACATCGCCGGTTGTTATCATTGCTTCACCGCTTGGTATTCGTTCCCGCACCACTGGTGCTGACCGGACAACCCGGTCCAGAACAATTGCCAATCGTTTGCCAACATTACGCCCAGTAACTGAGGCAAACTTTGATGCATCCTTGCGGGCTAATTTGAGCGAAACAATCCAAGTGTTAGCCAGATTGGGGTCACTGCCCCCATAAGGACTAGCATGGGCTTCGCTAATCGCTGAACCGGTCAATTCCGGTTCTTTCTTTAATAGATAAAGTCGCCGGATAGTCCGACCTTGATAAGATTCGCTTGGACCAAATAAAAATTCATATTCAGGTGGGATTAAAGTATCCACCGCGGTGAGCATCTTTTGAAAGGTTGGATAATCAGCTTCTTCGACGCCGTAATCGGTTCGGTCAACGGTTAGAATATAGTCTAAAAATTTGCCCTGTTCTTTGATTAAAGTATCTTCGCCAGCCAATCGCCGATAATGGTCATCAATCTTTTTTAAGATTTCATCGGTTTGTCTTAGTTCTTGAACCAAACGGAATTCTAAGAGTGCGGTCTGACCGATTAAATTTTTGGCTCGAGTCCGGTCAACCCCTGGGAGTTGGATTAAAATTCGGTCAGCACCAATTTTTTGGATTACCGGCTCGAAAACGCCGAATTGGTCAATCCGGTTCTGAATTACGCCTAATGCCCGGTCACCAGCGTCTCGGGCTTCTTCTTTGGTCAATTTTGATTTATCCACCTCTAAGGTCAGATGCATCCCACCAACTAAATCTAAACCAAGATGGAGTGCTTTCTTATGAATTCGAGCTTTTGCCTGTTCCAGGTCGGCGAGTTCGACACTAATTCGTAAACTCTCTTCGTGAGTCAAAGCCCGCGCCAATTGTCTTTGGAGGGCTTGCTCTTTAGTCGGAATTTCTTTGTAAAGTTGATAGGTGGGATACAATGAATAAAGTCCAACCCCGATGGCAATTATAAAAATGGCGATTTTTATTCGAACATTTTTCATTGCTCAATAATCCTTTTCATTTCCGCTACCGCGCTCTGTAAACCAACAAAAACCGCCCGGGCAATAATGGCAAATCCGATTGAAAACCCGGTAATTTCTTTTATGGTCAGAATATCAGCAATATTGATAAAGTCAAGACCGTGTCCGGCATGAACAATCAAACCCTCGCGCACTGCGAGTTGGGCGGCAGAGCCGATTGCGGTCAACTGTTCTTGTCGGACTTTGGGGTTTTTAAAGGCTTTTGTATAAAGGTCGGTGTTGATCTCGATTTGGTCGGCACCAAGTTTTAAAGCGCTTTCAACTTGGTTTGGATTAGCTTCGATGAAAACGCTCAATCTTATCCCAGCCTCTTTAATCTTTTGGGCAAATGGTTTAATCTTGGCTAAATTCTTTGTTAAATCTAACCCACCTTGAGTGGTAATTTCATCGGGTCTTTCTGGTACCAAGGTGACGGTGGTTGGTTTGACTTTACGTGCAACTTCTGTCATCTCTTTGGTCGATGCCATCTCAATATTCAATTCGGTCTTGATGGTTTCTTTCAAGAGAAATACATCCCGTTCCTTGATGTGGCGACGGTCACCGCGTAAATGGACCGTAATACCGTCGGCGCCACCCAATTCCGCTAAAACCGCTGCCTGCACAGGGTCAGGAAACAATTCCTTGCGCGCTTCGCGTAAAGTTGCAATGTGGTCAATATTGACCGATAACTTCCTTTTCTTCGTCAAACTTAACATCTTAAACCAGCACTTTACTAAAAATTTGTCTAAAGTCAAGTATTTCGATTTAGGACAATATTAC
>JBDRUX010000032.1:0-21953 GCA_039801565.1 Caldifarciminota bacterium | reverse complement strand
TCTCTTTCATAAGGGGAATTATCTATCTTTGAACCGAACCTTAATTTCTTTGGGTTAACTTTTTTATCAAATTTAATATGGTCCTTGAAAATATAAGGCAATTTTTCAATTTCTTTTGTGAAGTCAACTTTAACTTCCTTTTGCTTGATTATTTCAAAAGTTGCATCCTGGAAAATTGTCTTTTGGTTCAAACCAAGTTTTTCCTTTATGATCGGTAAAAAATCTTCATTTATTTCATACCCAATAGAATTTCTATTCAGATTTTTGGCTGCTAAAGAGGTTGTCCCACTCCCAAGAAATGGGTCAAGGACAGTATCGCCAACAAAACTAAACATCTTGATAAGACGCCTCGGTAATTCTTCCGGGAACATCGCCAGGTGTTTATCTTGCTTCTCGCCAGGAAAGTTCCAATGACCTGTAAAATATTGGTTCCATTCAGCATCGGTTAATTTAGATTTTTCTTTAATTACTTTACTGACCTTCGGGGGGACGCCGTATTTTTTAAAAATCAATATGAATTCGTAATCTAATTTAAGAATTCCATTCCTCGGATAAGGATATGAGCCCATCACTGTTGCCCCACCCGTAGTATGACAGGTTGTAACCTTTTGCCATATAATCGAACCCATATAATCGAAACCAGCACTTTCACAGAACTTTATTATCTCTGTTCTTATCGGAATGACTTTATATCTTCCATAGTAAACCGAACGCGCAAACTGGTCCCCGATGTTAATACAAAGCCTGCAACCTTTATGTAAAATTCTATGACATTCATTCCAGACAAGATTAAGATTATTAATATATTCTTCGTATGTGTCATTAAAACCTATCTGTTTTCTATTACCATAATCTTTTAACTGCCAGTAAGGCGGAGAAGTAATAATGAGATGAACTGACCCATCTGGAACTTCTTTCATCCATCTCGAATCCCCGAGGATTATCTTATGCCAAGTTTTCATTTTACTACCACCTTAAAGATGCATCATTATCTAAAGCTACCGTTTCGCCTAACTCGTTCATAGGCGAAGTACTTCGCTTTTTGTCCTGTTTGGGGAGTATTGGCGAAGTATTTCGTCTATCCCAATTCTCGCCGAATTGACCGAAATCCCTGTTTTTAACCAATTCCATCATTTTGCCCTTCCTTTGACCTTTCTAACCGCATTCTCTAATTCAACGGTGTCCCTTGACAGCTAATTTTCTTCTTTTTTGGGTTCTCAAATCAATCCTGAAAACAAGTTCAATTAGATTTGAGAATGAATACCTTAACAAAATTTTTCAAAGACCAGTATCAGGTTAAATTATATTTAATTTTGGCAAAAGTCAAGAACTTTTTTAATCTACCTTAGACGCTTAAAGCCAATATGCTCTTTGGCAAAATCCTGATAAACGTAAGCTATTCGCTTATCCAACTTTATCCGGTTATTCATCCCTTTCTGGTTATTAGCCTAAAAGGTTATCAAATTAATGAGTTAAAACCTTTATCTCTTTTAAAGAATTGGGCGATGGCATTGATATTGAAAGTTGTTGGTAATTTCTTCGGTAAGGATTCGAGAAAGAATTTGCCATAACTCCGCTCGACAATCCTTTTGTCTAATACACAGACTACACCACGGTCTTTGGTGTTGCGAATTAACCGACCAAAGCCTTGACGAAATCTTAAGACCGCCTGGGGTAATTGAAATGAATAAAACGGCTCTTTGCTCTGTTCTTTTAGGCTCTCGATTATGCCTTCTAATCTTGGGTCATCTGGGACATCAAATGGCAAACGGGTAATAATTAAACAACTTAATGCCTCACCCGGCACATCAACCCCTTGCCAAAATGATTGGGTAGCAAAGAGAACCGAAGAAATATCATCCCGAAAAGTTTCGAGTAACTTAAATACCGGGGCTTCACCTTGAACTAAAAAGTTGAAATTGTCTTTTTTCACTCGGGCGTAAACTTCTTTTAATGCCTTAAAACTCGTGAAAAGAATTAAAGCCCGACCCTGACTGAGTTTTAAGATTTCGTTAATCAATTGCGCACAAGCGGTATAGAATCTATTTTCCTCAGTTGGTGCGGGCAAAGATTCTACTAAATAGAGTAACGCCTGTTTTTGATAATCAAAAGGTGAATCCAAAAGTAAGGTTTTACAATTATTAACACCAAAACGATTTTTGAGAAAAGAGAAATCCTGTTTTACCGTTAAAGTCGCTGAGGTCATAATCACACAAGGAATCTTACTAAAGACCTTTCCGTTAAAAATTTTTGCGACATCAATTAAGGCGCTATTTAAGGAGAATCGGTCAGGAGGTGTGGTTTCAATCCAATAGACTGAGTTCTTATCGTCTAAGGCTAAAAATCTTGAAATATTTTGCCGAACCGCTGCTACCCGTTTTGCTAAACTGGCAAGTTCACCGGCTAAGTCCAAATCTTCTTCTTCAGTCGCCAGTTCGGCTAAAATTGTATGGAGTCTTGCTAATGGCTCATCTAAGTTATTTTCAATGATATTGGACTCTTTGATGCGCAATTTGAATTCATCAGGTGGTAAGAGCGTTCGAGCTTTTTCAAAGAATTCGGTTACCGCTTCCCGGCATTCATCACTGATTGCACCAATTTCCGCTTGTCTTGATTGCGAAATCGCCAGGCACGGGATTATGCCACGCTTGGTACGTGGATTATAGATTAAAGAAAGTAGGCGCAAAAGCCCAAGATTTGATACCTCAATACCAAAATATTGGGCAACAACCTCTTCTAAACGGTGTGCCTCATCAAAGATAACCGCATCAAATTTCGGTAAAATGAAATAGTCAGCCGAAACATTGGCAAAGAAGAGATAGTGATTGACCACTAAGATATCGGCTCTTTGCCACTCTTTCTTGGCGGAAAAATAGAAACAGTTTTCATAAAATGGGCAATCGCCAAAAAGGCAGTTGTCCGAATCCCGACCAATTCGCTCCAAGGTGTTTGGACTTAAGGTAAAAGGATATTCGGCAAGAATTCCTGAACCATGTCTTGCCCAATCCGCAATTTTATCAATTTCGGTTGCTTGCTCGCGAGTATCGAAGAGTCCAAAGTTAATTGAAGAGTTTAGTCGGCGTCGGCAGAGGTAATTCTCCTGACCATAAATCACGGCTATGGAAAGTTCATCACCTAATACCGATTTTAGAATTGGTAGGTCTTTTTTTACTAACTGGTTTTGCAAAAGTTTGGTATAAGTTGAGATTATTATTCGTTTCTTATTGGCTTTTGACCATAAAGCCGAAGGTAGTGAATAGGCTAAACTCTTACCAACCCCGGTGCCGGCTTCGACCATAAGGTGATGGCTATTGGCAAGGGCATCATAGACCGCTAAAGCCATTTCGGTCTGCTCTTTTCTTTCTTCGTAGTCGGGCAAAAGTCGGGCAAAATTACCATCTTTGGCGAATGCCTGCTTTATTCTATTCTCGATATTCATTTACCAAAATGGTAGTTCTTTTCAAATACCTCACTAAAATCGTAGACATTATCAAAATCTTCAATTTTATCTTCTTCGGTCTTGGCAAGAATTCCAGCATTGACCATATTGAAGACAATTTCGCCAAAATCTCGGGTTGTTCTCACTCCCCAAGATTCAAAGACCGTTTTGGTCATAATTCCATATTGTTCTAAGCCGAGTCTTTTTATGCCTTCTAACAATTCTTTACCGGTCACATGTTTTGGCTTTTTTGTCATCTTTCGGGTATAATCCAATGCGGCAAGGACAAAGAAGTAGGCTTCTAATTTGTAACGAGGGTCTTTTCTTAGAATTTCATCGAACTTTTCTTCCATTGATTATATGTTAGTGCGAAAGCAGATAAAATCAAGTTTAACTACCAGAGACTATATATTTTGTGCAATGAATCGCACCGCTACATTTTTTACACAATCGAATTGGCTTTTAAATATCGGCGTTAATGCGTATTCACCCGTGGTTTCAAATCTTCCTTTATGCCCTGTGATCTCTGCTTTCTCGGCGGTTAACTATTTTATTTTTGGCTCGCGCAGTTCAATCAAAACACCGTAAGTGGATTTTGGTGAGACAAAGGCAATCTTATTGCCGGTTGCGCCAATCCTTGGCTTTTCATCAATTAAAGTAATCCCAGCCTTTTTTAGCTCAGTCAGGGCAGTCTCAATATCCTCGACATTGAAACAGAGGTGATGAATTCCCTCACCCCGTTTCTCTAAGAATTTAGCAATTGTCGAATCCGGACCTAAAGGCTCAAGTAGTTCAATTTGAAAACCGGCAAAAGGAAAGATTGCTACTTTAACTTGCTGGTCCGGCACATCAATTATTTTCGGTTCACCCAGTTTCAAAATCTCACCAAAGAATTTTGTGGCATTGGCGATAGATTGAACCGCAATTCCGATATGGCTAAGATTTTTTAGCATCAAACTCTCCCCAGATTTTTCTTAAAGTATTACACATCTCTTCTAAGGTTGCACCTGCCCTAACCGCATCAATTATATAGGGCATCAGATTATCATTCTTTGCTACCCCGTTGGCTAAACAATCCAAATATTGTTGGACTTTCAGTTTTTCGCGTTGGGCACGGAAATCGGCTAATCTTTGCTTGCGTTCTTCGGCTAATTGCGGTGCAACCTTAAGAATCTCTTGTTCAGTCGCTTTTTCCGGTTCGGTAAAGGCGTTAACACCGACAATTTTCCGCTTGCCAGTTTCAATTTCTTTTTGATAGCGATAAGCGGAATCTTCGATTCGACGCTGGATAAAGCCATTTTCAATACAGTGGACCGCACCACCTTGGTTCTCAATCGTTTCTAATAATTCCATCACCTTAGCCTCAATCTCATTGGTCAACTTTTCTATTGTGTATGAACCACCTAATGGGTCAACCACTTCCGTAACACCACTTTCATAAGCGATAATCTGTTGGGTGCGTAAAGCTAAAGTCACCGCTTTTTGCGAAGGCAAGGCTAAGGCTTCGTCAAAGGAATTGGTATGAAGGCTCTGGGTACCACCAAAAATCGTTGCTAAAGCTTGTAAGGCGACTCTTATCGCATTATTTTCTGGTTGCTGGGCAGTAAGGGTTGAGCCACAAGTCTGGGAATGGAATCGAAGCATCATTGATTTTGGGTCTTGGGCTTTAAACCTTTCTTTCATTATCCTTGCCCAGATTCTTCTACCGGCTCGAAACTTTGCTACCTCTTCTAAGAAATTGTTATGACACCCGAAAAAGAAAGATAATCTTGGTCCAAAATCATCAACCTTAAGACCACGTTTTAATGCGGCTTCAACATAAGCTACCCCATCAGCAATCGTGAAAGCGAGTTCTTCAACCGCAGTAGCACCAGCCTCCCGAATATGATAACCGGAGATTGAGACCATATACCATTTCGGCATATTTTTAATACAGTATTCCCAAATATCCATTGAGAGTTTTAGTGACGGTCGGACTGGAAAGATGTAATTACCCCGGGCAACATATTCTTTTAAGATGTCATTTTGAACTGTGCCAGCGAGTTTATCACAACTAACCCCTTGTCTTTCGGCATTGACAATATACATCGCCATAATCATTGGTGCGGTGGCGTTAATCGTCATTGCGGTTGAGACTTTATCGAGCGGAATTTTAGCAAAGAGTTCTGCCATATCATCAAGGGTGCTTATGGCAACTCCGACCTTACCGACTTCGCCTAAGGCTAAAGGTGAATCCGAATCGTAACCAAGTTGGGTTGGTAAATCAAACGCAACCGAAAGTCCGGTTTGACCTTGGGCTAAAAGATAATGAAATCTTTGATTCGTCTCTTTGGCATCACCAAAGCCAGCGTATTGGCGCATTGTCCAAAGTCTTCCTTTATACATCGTCGGATAAATCCCACGGGTAAATGGATATTTACCGGGTTCGCCTAACGACTCTTGGTAATTGAAATTACCTAAATCTTCGGGTGTATAATAATCTTTCACGCTTTAATATAATTTAGCGAAAAGAAAAGTCAAGTATCATATTGACTTTAACCAGTTAAATGGTATATTCCATCACCAATGGACTACCGGATTTATTGCTTAATTGCCTTAGTAGGTTGGGGCGTCTGGGGATTTTTCAGTAAACTGCTCACTAAGAATATGAATATGACCTTGTTTATCTTCTTCGCAACCCTTGCCCCAATCATTTTTATCGCCATTTATACTTTTGCGACAACCCAGGTTCGATTTGACCGGTTTGCAATTTACGCCTTGCTCATTGGTTTAATTTCAAGCATTGCGACGATTTCTTTCTATTTAGCATTAGCCAAAGGACCGGCTTCGGTCGTAATTCCATTTACCGGACTATATTTTATTATTCCGGCGATTCTTGGCTTTCTGCTTTTAAGAGAACCTCTTAACCCGGCTCATATTATCGGCATAATCTTAGCCGCAATTGCAATCATTTTATTTTCAATATGAGTAATTTAAAGAAATATGTGAAAAAGGCATTAAATTTTGGTGCCGAAGAAGCAAAAATAATCGAGACTAAGAATATTGTTACTGGTAATTGGGTTAGGCTAAAATGCCAATATGGTTGTGATTGTTATGGCAAACGGCTAACCTGCCCGCCTTTTTCACCAACTCCTGAATATACTCAACAGATGGTAGCACAATATGATAAGGCATTAATTCTTACCTACTCGGCTCGCCCAGGTGAAGAAAGAGCAAAACGGCGCAAGATGCATAAAGCAATTGCCAATTTGGAAAAAGAGATTTTCTTGGATGGTTATTATAAGGCATTTGCGATGGTGGCTGGACCTTGTCGGTTCTGTTTGCCTTGTGATGTTACTAAACCTTGCAAATTTCCTGAACTTGCCCGTCCGGCAATGGAGGCTTGTGGTATTGATGTCTATAAGACCGCAAGTAATGTTGGAATAAAATTAGAAGTCGTAAAGTCAAGAGAAGCAATTTCCAAATATTGCTGTTTGATTCTTATTGAATAATTAATGCTGGTTTTAGATTGAATAATACGGTTAGAATAGCAATTAAAAGAAAATAGATATAGAAGATCGGCTTTTCTTTAAATGGTTTTTTAAGACAATAATAAAGACTCGTAAGACCAAGGGGTAATGTTGCCAAGAACAACCAAGGTAACTGTAGAATCAATGGTACTAAACAATATGATAAGAAAATTAGAATCGCATTGATGATTCTACCTTTAGCCAAGCCAAAAAGAGTAAAGAGGGTCTGAATTTTGGTTTTTCTATCACCTTCATAATCGGCAAGGTCACGAAAATTGAGACCGAAAAAAAGTGGGATAACAATAAACAAGGTAGCCTTTAAAGGAAAAGACATAAATGGTCGCGCTGATTCATAGATTGCATAACCGGCAATGGCAGCAAGCAATGCGCCGAAACTGAGCAAAAGGATTGACAGTGGATAAAACCGCTTCAATCGAAACGGCGGTGAAGAGTATAAAAAATGGAGCACATTGCCTAAGAAAACGATTAAGAACATTCGATAACCAATTAAAAGTCCAAATCCTAAGGCAATCACAACAAAAATTATTCCCCAATTTCGATACTCGGTAAGGTTCAGTTCTTTGGTGTTCAACGGCGTCTTTCTTTTGGAAAACTCATCCGCTTTAATATCATTGATATCATTTAAAATTATTGATGCCTGATAAGAAAAGAAGATCGCCAGAAACAAAAAAACGGTTTTGAGGAGATAAATTGGTTTATTAAAAATATTCATCCCTAAAAAAATGCCGAATGCGGTTGGAAACATATAGTGCAAAGCAATATAAGGTCTTGAACCGAATAACCAGGCACGAAGAATTTTATTCATTACTCCCCAATCTTTTGAGTGCCTCCCGGGCTGGTGAAAATTGGGGATGGATAGTGAGTGCCTTTTGATACATTCTGCTTGCTTCGTCAATTTCACCGGTAGCTTCGTAAATCAAACCAAGATTATAATAGCCTTCGATTTGGGAAGGGTTTAGTCTTATTGATTTCTCAAATGTCGCTTTTGCCTTTGCGTAATCTCTTTTCACAAGGTAGATAGCACCAAGGTTATTGTAGATGGCGTCGTTTTTCGGTTCAAATTTCAAGGCTTTTAAGAATTCATTTTCTGCCTGCTCATAATCTTTCTTATAATAAAAAATTGTTGCCAGACCTGAGCGAGCCGTTATCGAACGGGGATTATAGTAAAGTGATTTTTCGTAATGGTAGCGAGCATTTTGATAATCTTGTTGGAAGAGATGAAAGTCGCCGATAATCTGATGATATTTAAATTTGGGCAAACCAAATTTTTGGGCGGATTCAAGTACTCGGTCTAACCCTGCCTTATGACCAGTGCGGGCTTTTAATTCAGCAATTTTAATGAGAAATTCTAATGGCTCGATATTCTTATTAATCGCCTGGTAATAAACCAATTCGGCTTGGGCAAAATCTTTTTTATTCGTATAGGCATCGCCCAAACTTTGGACAATTTCGTAATCAATTTTTGGGATTGTCTTAAGATAATTAATTCCACTGTCAATTTCGCCAAGATGCAAGTAACACCGACCAATAAATTTTTTTATTCCCAGATCAGGATTTAACTCGAAAATTTTTTGGTATTCTTTTAATGCCTGATTATATTTTCTATCTAAAAAAAGATTCCAGGCTTGGACCTTAGTGCCATATGACTCAATTGATTTTTGATTAAAGGGTAGGAAGCAAAAGAAGGTCTGGTTTTGAAAAAATATGGCAAATCCTGCCAGAATCGTCAGAGCGTATTTTAAGATTTTGAATTGGACAAAGTAAGTTAAAAGCATAATAGTTGCTAAAATTATTGCGAAAATTGGTCCAATTGTAATTGCGGTAAAACCGAGAAAAATAAGCAGAAGAATTGTTAAAGGTTTTTCAATCAATGACAACTGAGCAAGGGACTGAAAAGATAAAATTGCGATGACAATGACTAAATAGGTTAATGGATTAATAAAAAGATATTGATAATATTTAGTTAACTCGTAGATCCCATAAATCATTCCGATAAGCAGAAAGGCAATTAAAATAATACTGTTTTTTAGATTGAACAAATTTTTAAAAGTCTTAGGTGCAATTTTTCTTAAAATTATTAAGCCCGGAATCACGGACAAAAACAAAAAGATGATTGCATAATTCTGGCTATCAATAAAAAAGATATTGCCGGTGACGATAGTTAAACTACTAATTTCCTTATAGCCAAAATAAAAAGGAATCTTACCGATTGTGTTCGGCAATGCGCCGTGCAGAAATATTGTTAAATAAAGAATTATTGCGACCAGTAGTGCTTTAAAAATATTTTTGGTCTTAATAAAAATATAAACTGCTCCGCCTATCAGCGCCAATAGTATTTCAATCCGCTGTCCCCAACTGGATTCGAGCAAATCTTTAGTAATATCAAAGAACCGATGAATTTCAAAAAATTGCTCAATCCCTTTAAGGTAGGTCAATTTATAACCACTACCCTTTGAAATCAGAATATCAACAATTGGTGGTATGACAATAAACCACATACCATAAATTAAAACCCGGGCAATTTTTTCAATCTTTTCTTTAGTAAAAAGATAAAAAATCAATAGCAACCATAAAAAGAGCGAAAAGTAGAATAAAGCAAAATGGACAAAGACCATATAAAAACTACGACTGCTGATTGGGGAAAAACCAAAGGTCTGGGTGCCTTCAAATGAACTTTCTAAGACGTTCCGAATGAAGATAACCGAAAAAAGTCCTAAAAAGCCAAGAAGAATTGAATATTTTTCGCGTTCGATTCGGTCAAAGAGATTTTTCATTACTTAATTTTTAAATTAAATTTTCTTGGGCGATGTCCAATTCATTAGTTTTTTGGTTCTTATCTATCGGTTAAATCGGATAACTTTTGAAATATTTAAAAAGGGGGAGTTTTTGACTCCCCCTTGGTTTTTCGTTTTACTGGATTACTATTTTCCGTGTTACCTTAGCGTTATTGACCTCAAGTTTCAAGAAATAGACCCCAGCCGGTAGAATATCTCTGCCCAGTTCCTCGCGATTTAAAGTGAATGAATAGGCACCTGCTTTCTTATATTCGTCAACCAGTTTTACTACTTCCTTACCCAAAGTGTTATAGACCTTCAGACTGACCCTGCCGTCTTGTGGCACATAATATTGGACCCGGGTTCGATTGGTAAATGGATTGGGTTGGTTATGGCTCAAGAGTACTTGTTTTGGTTTCGTTGCTTTCTCTTCTTCAACACCGCCCATTGACCAGGCATCGTAATACACGTTGTGGCCACCTTCACCTACATAGGCAAGGGCTGGAATACCTTCAAATTCCCAGGTCTGAGCCGGTCGGATTGAAATCTGGGGAACCGAATCATTGTAAGTTGACCGGTCAGCCCAAGTGCTATCAGTTTGCCAATAGGTAGTATATACTTTAGGATTTGTTCCGACGGTATCTACAGCATTATAACTCACATAAGGAGAATGGTAGCCACTGGCATCGTATACTGAAATACTTGGTAAGATTGTGTGCTCCCTATTCAACCCATCCAGATAGCGCCAATTTGACCAAGTTGAACCAAAATCTTGACTCCAGGACCAGAGAAGGTCATAATTAGATGGTGTTGTATAAGGATAGTTTCGCGCCCAAACGAGCCAGACATCGCCCGAGCCGTCGTGCGCTGCTGCAATCTGAGGTCCGAGTTTTGTTGTAGTATCAGATTGGATTGTAACATGAGAACCCCAAGTGTTTCCTCGATCGGAGCTGGGCGTAACTCTTATATAATTAGTGTCATTGACAGCATTGAAGATGCGGGTTATATATAAATAACCATTATCTCCATAAGCCAAGTCAGGATACCCTGCTCCGTTAATCAATATTGCTGTTGGT
Source organism: Caldifarciminota bacterium (assembly GCA_039801565.1). GTDB lineage: Bacteria > Hydrothermota > Tepidihabitantia > Tepidihabitantales > JAOUPE01 > JBDRUX01. The sequence continues at coordinate 11,134 of JBDRUX010000032.1, read as the reverse complement.
GTTTCCCAATTGAGACCGAAATTAAATGACCTTGTGAACCTTATTCGGTCATAGCCTTGACCGCCACGTTTGTTATGAAATGCGCAATATAGCCAGTAGTTGTCAGGATGGTCGGCTCGGTCTGAACAGACCGTGTAGTTTTCTACTGTATCGCTGGTATTTTCAATCCAAAAACCATACCAACCTCCAGCCAGAGAATCGGTAAGAACCCTTACGTCGCCGTTGTTGGTAGAAGCACGGTAGAATACATGATACCATCTACCTTGAGGGTCGTTGATGATTTCTGGTTCATAAAACATCCAAGAGGCAGACCAGCCCATCAACCCCTGCCACGTCATTCCATTATCATTTGATTGGAACACTAACAGCGCTGAATCTGCGATAACTACCGCAGCTCGAAGTGTATCGCCTCGATAATGGTCAACCGAGATTGCTTCATTTTCTAAAGCCCAAGGATTATAAGCAACATCACCAGCATAGATAATCTTATCTTCACCCCAACGCAAAATTGGATTCTGTTCAATGTTTATTTCTACCTCATTTGGTCCGTTAGTTTCGGATGGTGGCAATTGGTTTTTCCACTCCTTTAAGAGTTGGTCATATCTCACCCAGTCGCAGTTTTTACTTGCCTCAAACAGCTGCTGAACAATGGGATTTACTGGTTGTGGAACTACTTCGTCCGTAGCATTAATCGCTTGATGGGGTATTTCCAAAACATCGCCCGGTTTTAGCGGCCCAGCAAAAGTAAAGACAATTATTAAACTTAGTAACATCAATTTTTGCATTCCTTACTCCTTTCTTTGTTTTAACTCTCACGTTTCCTAAACCGCCAAGCACTTATTCTCACAATGCCGAATTGGGCTACGAGCGATTTAGATTTTAGTTTAAATCTTTAATTTCACCCCCTTTCTTAATTTCTCTAAACACCACTAAAAAGTTATAACCACAAAATCACTCCATCCGGCGAAAAATGAACTTAGATAATTTGCCTTCCCCGAGATTCCCAAACGAAGCCCGGAAACCTATTTTACCGCCTTAAGTTTTGTCAAATTCACCTAAATTTTAAAGAGCAAGTTAATACATTATACAATTTTTTACCAAAATGTCAATTAAATTTTGAATTGTTGTTTTAGACAAATTTCTAATTTATGACGGTGGTTTAACCATTTGCAATGAATATTTCGGTGTTCCAGCTACCCCAATATATAAAAGCGATTTTACCTTGTTAGTATATTTTTTAAATCTCCCAAGCTGTCGCATTTGCCAAAATTCCATTAAGACAAGAGATTGTTATACTTTATATTTGTTTTTTAGAAAAAAAAATGCGACTAAGAAAAGAATTACCGCCCATAAAACCGAAATTAGATAGACCATTGGTTTCCTTTCATTTCATTGAATTAATAAATTCTTTATTTTGACACAGCGAGAAATAACCGATTCCAGCAAGAATGATGAGTAAAGGCTCAATCGGCACACGCAAGCGGGCATCGCAAACTGGTCCAGTTGCAAGTGTAAAGTATATTATCGGTATTAATAAATAAAAAGTTTTTTTGAAGAAACGGACCAAGCCAATTATTACACCGACCATAATAAATAACTGAAATAATCCTGCCCAGATTAGAATCAAAAATCCAATAGGGGAGAGGTTGTAAAATCTTTCTTTTAATACTAAATCGAAAGCTTGTTTTATTTTACCCCGAATGAATAATGCCAAGGCATCTTGCATCACCCTTGGTCTTATCTTTAACTCGGTTAATGGTGTGCCGGTTAAGTATTGGATTAATGGGCTTACGCCAATCGGAACGACAAAGTTTAGAATAAAACTTGTGTCGTGAATCTTGGTATAAGTTAATGGGTAACGAAAAATGTATTTCAAACCGACTCCAGCGCCAATTTGGGCTCGAATCACTTCATTCGTGCTATCTAATTCGGGATTGTTGGTTAAAATCATTTGCACTTCATTCCAGATGGTATCGCGCGCCTCGGTTAAACTGATCCCTTTTTCACTGGCAAGAACCGTTGGTGCGTTATAGAGAAAGATATTGACCTCGCCAGTTGTGGCAAAGATTGGTTTTTTGAACACGATTGAGTTGCGAATAATCCAAGGGGCAAGAGTCACTAAATAAATAATGATAAAACCCAATATACCGACTAAACGAACCCTTAGCTTCTTATGCCAAATCACTGAAATAACAAAAATCAAAATCGGAAAATAGATTGCGATAGTTCGAACATAAGTTGCTACACCAAAAATAAAGCCAGCAAGTAATAGATATGATTCTTTTTGCTTTCGGACCGAGACCAAGAGTAGATACAAGGCAAACAATAATAGAAGGGTGAATAAAGATTCACTGATCAGCTTAGTTGAATGGAATGCAATATTAGGACTTAATCCAAAAAGTATTCCAGCGTATAATGCGATTTTTTGATTGTTAATAAATTTTTTAGCGAAAAGAAATGTTAGAAAGCCAGTAAGGCAAGCGAGTATTATCTGAATTATAATTATCGAAATTGGAATTTTGCCCAAAAGGGTATAAAAGAAAGCAATAAATGCCGGATAGCCGGGAGGGACAAATATTTCTGGGTGATAAGGCGGGATTGAATCACGAGAATAGGTATGGTTTTCAATGAGGTTATGAGCCAAACGGTTATAACGAATGGCATCGACAAATGGTAATAATGCCCGATTAATATTATGAAAAATCGGAATTGTGAAAAGGGACTGGATAATTATAACTACAACTGAGATTAAAATAAGTTCTTTTTTATGAGCCATTATTATGGATTTGCGCCGAAGGGTCAATATATTTCATAGCGGATTCTTCGTCGGCGGATTCGTTTTCGCACTAAAAGGGCTAACAAGGCTCCAGCAATAAATCCGCCGACATGAGCAAAAAAGGCAACACCAGCCCCACCACCAAGCGAACCTGCTCCATACAAAAGTTGTAGTATAAACCAAAAACCTAAAAATAAAAAAGCAGGTAATGCCATAAATCTAATGAAAAAGAAGACCGGCACCAAAGCCAAAACTTGTGCCCGGGGGTAAAGAATAAAATAAGCGCCAAGGACTCCGGAAATCGCACCGGAAGCGCCAATCGTGGGAACCTTTGAACCAAGCGAGGTTAGAATATGAATCGCACTACCCGCTAAACCTGAAATAAGATACATAATCAAAAACCAAAAATGTCCAAATGCGTCTTCCACATTATCACCAAAAATCCAGAGATAAAGCATATTACCTAAGATATGCCAGAAACCACCATGAATAAACATTGAACTGAATAAAGTATAAAGATTATGCCCAAGTAAAATATCTCTCGGAACCATTCCAAAATAGTAAATAAAGGTATAATTTAATTCTCGACCTAACGAGAGTTGATAGATGAAAACTAAAACATTAATTACAATTAAGGTAACGGTTACAACCGGTTTCTTTTGCGAGGGGATGTCGTCTTTTAAGGGAATCATTGGTTAACTAATAGTGCTATTGCATAACAGGCGATACCGGATTTGACACGAACAAAACCAAGTGCCTCAGTGGTCTTCGCTTTTATTCCAATGCAATCCGGATTAACTTTCAAAATCTTTGCTAAGGTTGCTTTCATCTTATCAACATAAGGACTAATTTTGGGTTCTTTTAGGATTAGAGTCGTATCAATATTGACTATTTCAAACCCTTTTTCTCTCATCATTTTTGCAACTGAGGCAAGAATTTTGAGACTCGATATATTCTGATATTTTTTATCCGTATTTGGAAAATAGTTGCCGATATCTTTTAGCCCGCAGGCGCCTAAAATCGCATCAGCAATACTATGGCATAACACATCGGCATCGGAATGACCGAAGAGCCCTTTGGTGAATGGTATTTCCACTCCGCCCAAGATTAGTTTTCGATTCTTAGCAAAAGGGTGGGAATCGAAACCGATACCAATCCGCCAATTTGATTTCTGCACACTTCATTTTAGACTGAATTTGGTTGTGGTCAAGAAAAGATTTTTGTCTAAAAATAAAAAAAACCGGGCGGGTTCACCGCCCGGTCATCATTTCAGCGAAGTCTCGTAGATTATTTAAGTAATAACATTCTTTTAGCATCAACCGATTCACTTGTCATTAAGGTATAGAAATAAACATCGTTCGGTAAATCATCAGCGGTAAACCTCACACTATATCTGCCAGCGTCTTGCACTTCATCTACCAGAGTGGCAATCTTGCGTCCCAAAACATCACAAACTACCAGTTTAACATTTGTTCTTACAGGAATCTCATAACTTATCGTTGTCACTCGGTTAAATGGATTAGGAGAATTCTGATGAAGGTGAAATCCGTCTGTGTATTTTTTAGATTTTTCAGTGACATCTGCTCCTTGGGTATCTAACAAGTACGCCTCATCCCGCCCGGTTACTGCGTTGTAGCCTCTACCGGCAATATAGCGGCCATTGGATGAGATAGCGAGCGCATCTCTCAGGACCGAGCCCGGAGTTAAAAGATTAGCATAAACTACATTTAGGTCCTGCATTCCGGTCGGTTCGGTCCAGCGGAAAGCACCCCAGTTGCCTTGAGAACGCTCTGCCCATCCGACAACGATACTGCCGTCACTATTTGCATCCCAAGCTTCGCTCCATTCGCCACCCAATGTGCCAAGGTCATACATCCCAGTAGCGGCAGTCCAACGAAAGGCACGGGCAGGCGTCAACATATTTGGTCCCCAAGCCCCGACCACCACATTTCCGTCATCTGAAACTCCCAATGCTTCGCTTCCATACAACGCCGGGTTGTGAATGTCGGTCATAACGCCATTTTCCCAACGAAAGGCATGGTGAATTTGATTTTCAAAGCCTGACCAACCGACTACAACTCTGCCATCAGCTGAGATGCCCCGTGCAACGCTACGAAGTGCGCCAGGAAGTACTCCAAGGTCTTGCATACCAGAATCAGGTGTCCACCGAAAGGCGTGATTATACCCGCTACTATGTTCAGCACTACCGGCAACAACCGAACCATCAAAAGAAGCAGCATAAGCCCAACTTACGCTTCCACCAAAAGTGCCGAACTGATACATACTGTCGTTCTCCCAGCGAAAGCCACGATAAACATTGCCAGTTCCGATGAAACCATAGCCAACAATGACTTGGCCATTAGCAGATAGTCCCCAGGCTTCCGCATCGCGTCCAGAAGCCAAAGAACCGATGTCTTGCATTCCGGTAAAGGGTGTCCAGCGCCAAGCACGATGTGGACTGTAAACGCCAGCCCATCCTGCTACCACCCGACCATCATCAGAAACTCCGTGTGCCTCAGCATAAGGCGTTTCTAATGACCCGAGCCAAGTAAGGCTCTGGGAAAGCGCTGAACTTGCGATAACTAAAATTAAAAAGAGCAACTTTAACATCTTTACCTCCAATCTTTTTAAAGAATTATACAAAAAAAATAGAATGTCAACCAAAAATCTAACTATAATTTAAGCCCACTGATATTTAACTTTAAGAAAAAATAGCGATTAAAATAGGCGAAAGAATTTAAGTTACCGCTCTAACTTGATTAATTTTGCCTTGCCCAATTCCTTGCTGCCCATATAGACGAAAAGGAAATAGGCACCAGTTGGCAAAGTTTGAAGCTCAGCTCCTGATATCAATATTCGCTCTTGATTAGGATAAACCCGAGTGAATACATTGTTTCCTAAGGAATTATAAAGACGAACTTCAATTAAACTCGGTTTTAGACCGTTATGCCTTAGCTCAATTGCATCATCAAAGAATAAAGGAACCAAAAGCAATTCATGCTCAATCCTGACTGTTTTATTTTCGGCGATACCAATTGGTGCTCTTTCAAATTTGGCAATGAATGCATCATAATTTCCTGAATTGGTCCCCTGATAATAAGCACCACCGCCAGGATTATAGACTGGAAAGTCAGTCGAGTTAACCTCTCCGGTTACAAAGATATTACCGACAACATCAGTGGTAATCGAATGTCCTCGGTCATAAGAACTGCCGCCGTAATAAGTAGCCCACAAACGGTTACCTTGATTATTAAAACCAATAATAAATGCATCAAAATAGCCAGCATTAGCACCTTGATAATAGGCACCGCTTCCTGGATTATAGGTTGGAAGATTCTCCGAAAAAGTTGAACCGGTTACAAAAAGGTTGCCTGAAACATCAGTTACAATTGAATAGCCAACATCAGAAAGACTGCCGCCATAATAGGTAGCCCATAAACGCACACCTTGATTGTCAAATTTCAAGATGAAAATATCAGCACTGCCGCGATTGGTTCCCTGATAATAGGCGCCGCCACCTGGATTATGAGTTGGAAAATTTTCTGAGAAGGTCAATCCAGCCACAAAAATATTGCCCGAAGCATCAGATGTAATTGGCCAACCTTGGTCATCATTACTTCCACCATAATAAGTTGCCCACAAACGGACACCTTGATTGTTGAACTTTAAGATGAAAGCATCCATTAATCCGGCATTATTTCCCTGATAATAGACACCGCCACCTGGATTATAAATCGGAAGATCCAGTGATTTGGTTTCACCGGTAAGAAAAATATTACCTGAAATATCAGTGGTAATAGCAACCCGCCAGTAGCCGTCATAATCACTTCCGCCATAGTAAGTAGCCCATAAGCGCGCGCCTTGATTGTTGAACTTTAAAATGAAAATATCATAACCACCAGCATTGTTTCCTTGATAATAAGCCCCACCACCAGGATTTTGGGTTGGAAAATCACTGGATAATGTAGTTCCGGCAACAAAAAGATTTCCTAAACTATCAGTTTTAACCGAGTAGGCTAAATCAATACCACTTCCGCCATAATAAGTAGCCCATAAACGAAGGCCTTGATTGTTGAATTTTAAAATAAAACCATCATGCGAGCCTGCGTTATTTTCTTGATAATAAGCCCCGCCACCAGGATTATAGATTGGAAAGTTATCAGACAAAGTTGAGCCAATTACAAAAATATTGCCGATAGCATCGGTTGTGATTGAATAACCAACATCCGAATAATTGCCGCCGTAATAACTTGCCCACAACCGGACCCCTTGATTGTTAAACTTCAAAATAAAAACATCAGCACCGCCTCCGGTGGTTCCTTGATAATAAGCACCGCCACCTGGGTTATAAGTTGGAAAATCGTCGGAGCGAGTTTCACCGGTTAAGAAAATATTGCCTGAATCATCACTCGTAATTGAAAACCCCCAATCCATTAACGACCCACCATAATAAGTCGCCCAGAGCAGTGATAAAGGTGGGTCAATTATTAAACTCTCTTTTCTCTGCCAGCCTTTGACCGAAAAGGTAATTAAGCCATCTTCAAGTTGGTACTGAACAGCCCTTTCAGCTTTCCCTTCATAAACTCGAATCCTACCATCTTGGATTTCACCAAGCGGAGTCTTGAACAAAATTTGGTTGCCATCTTTTACTTCAACATCAGCCCATTTCACTTTTAATTTAATATCTTCAATTTTAGCGTCCGGAGCAACTTCGAATTCATGATGTAAAATTCCGTCCTCGTATTTCCATACCCAATCAATCTTCGGATAAATCTCTTTTATCCTTATCTTTTGGTAGGACTTTACAAACAGAATACCATTAGGACAATGGGATAAGTAGTAGTTTGAGTAACCAGGCAGTTCATCATCATAGACGACTTTTTCTTTGGCAATGTTAGCATTTATCAATTGCAAATCAACCCGGGCATAATGAAGTTTTTCTTCTTCGAGACGGTGTTCTTTTAAAGTTTGGCTATCGTACTCTTTGATTATTCGCTCGGGTCGGTAAATCACATAACTGACTCCGGTCTCGGTAACAAATACGCCAAGTCCGTTATCACTTGTGCTAAATAGCACCTTATCCACCGACTTGCCTGAAAAGTCACCCACCTGACCGAGATTTGGTTCGAACCCTTTATAAGTATTAGTATTCAGCCAGTACCGAATATTTTGTGTAGTGGTTTCATTTTCGGAAAATCCAAAGCCGAAAAGGGTTAAGGTGATGATTGAGATTACCTTTTGATAATTTCGCATAATTGCCTCCGTGTTTTTAAAAACCTTAACCGAAAAATTATCATCTGTCAACGAAAAAACCCACTCCTTAGAGGAAGGTTCACTGATAGCCCTGAATCAAACTCAAAATCGGGATGCAATTATATCCCCAAAACCGGAATGAGACCATAAAGTTAAATAGGTGGGAGAGTTTTGTTTTTCAGGACCGGGCAATTTATACTTTATCCTTTGAGTTCCAATTTAATCTTCCTTTCGGTTGGTCGAGCCGACCCTTTCTCTGAATCGGAATCGAGCGGTGTTGACAGTTTTGCCATAAACTTTTAAAATCAATTGCATCTAAAAAATTTAACCTACGAATACCGCAAATTCGAAGATAGTCAAGAACTGTTCGCAAACTTGGATTTGGGATAAGTCCGTTTTCGAAGTGGGCAGTAAAATTCCGTCCATAGGTTACTTTTAAACCTAACCGATCAGCAACGTCCCGTTGGGTCAAATTAGCCCTTTTTCATAATACCTTAAGCTTTTCCGCTATTTTTTGAGAAAAAACCAACATCACAAAAGGTTAGTTAAAACTAACACAAAAACCAAGCCGAAATTTCTTTTAACTATTTGATATCTTAATGTCTTATATCAAATTCCACTTCGGGAGGGGGTATGGCCCGTAGGCTGTCCCCCAAGTTGTCCGGTTGATTGCCTGGGAAGTTGCTCCATAGGTTAATTCAGGGATTGGTTGGTAAGCAGGTTCAGGAATAATTTTGGAGGCGAATCCCGAAGTGGGTTAGGGGGTAAGTTAGAAAGTAGTTGGGGAGCTAATGAAGGGAGCACCTGGGGAATTACCCTGCAGGCTGTCTAGAAAGTTACTTCTTAGACTGGCTTCCATAATGGATTAGCATTCAATCAGGTGATTGGGATTTTTGATGCCTGAGTTAATACCTGAAATTGCAAGGTCTATTCAATCCTAAAGGTTTACCGAAAGTTTTTGAAAAAAAATTAATCGCCTTGACATTGATTCTTTAGTTGGTATATTGCTTTTATGATTTTTGTTTACGAAGACCAAGGATTTGAGAATCTATTGCCATTGGTCCTTACCCGACCAGTATTTGAATTGCGCTGTGGCAACTTTACTATCCTGGAACGGATTCAACGGTTTTATCCCAATGAAGAGGTAGTACTTTTGGTGCGAGACCATTTGGTGGCAATCACCAAGGAAAAAAATCCGCAATATAAGGTTCAAGATTTAAAATCCAAAATCCCTGATAGCGATAAACCGTTACTCTTTTTATCCGCCCGGTCATTATTAGAAGCTGAGATTCCGGTGGCAGGGGACGAGGAACTTTTTATTACACCGAAAACGCAAACTACCCAACCAGAAGTGATTGGATTCCGAATAAAACCGAAAGGACTAAAATTTCCCATTGCACCTAAAACAATTGCCAAGTCTAAATTGAAACCAAGAGAAATAAAGGCTAAGTCAATCAAATTTCTTTGGGATTTAATTGCTTTAAATGTCGAATTTCTAAAAAAAGATTTCCCCGGTGGGCAAGTGAAAGGAACCTTGGAACCACGAGCAATAATCTATGGTGACTTGAGTAGACTCTATCTCGAAGCCGAGAGTAAAGTCGAACCAGGGGTAATCTTAAATCTCCACGCTGGTCCGATTTATCTCGACCGTGGGGCAACAATTAGACCATTAAGTCTGGTTGAAGGACCTTGTTATATTGGTAAAAATACGATAATTGATAGTGCCAAAATTCGCCCAAATTGTTCTTTTGGCGAGAACTGTCGAATTGGCGGTGAGGTAGAGGCTTCGATCTTTCAAGGATTTTCTAATAAACACCATGACGGCTTCTTAGGCCATTCTTATATTGGAGAGTGGGTCAATATCGGTGCGGGAACTTCTAATTCCGATTTGCGCAACGATTACGGTTCAGTTAAGGTAACCCTGGGTAAACAAGTGATTGATTCCGGTAGCGTCAAACTTGGTTGTTTTATTGGCGACCACACTAAAATCGCCATTGGTACCTTGATTAATACCGGTACGGTAATCGGTATCTTTGCCAATGTCTTTTTTCCTGGCTTGACACCGAAGACGGTCCCTTCATTCAGTTGGGGTGGCAAGAAACGTTGGAAAATTGACGAAGTCCTAAAGACCGCAAAAGCAATGATGGCACGGCGCAATGTCCTTTTAACTAAGAACTACGAAAAATTGATTCGTTATCTCTATCGAAGATTGACAACTTGAAGCTAAGTATTGGCATCGACTTAGGTGGCACCAATATCAAATTTGGTTTGGTTACAGTCCAAGGTAAAATAATTTACCGGCGAAACATTCTAACCCAAGCCGAACAAGGACCAGAATTAACCATTACCCGAATGATAAATTGTTTGAAGGAACTGAAACAATTGTTCGCAAGGGATAAAATTCGCCAAATCGGCATCGGTTGTGCTGGTCTGATTGACCATAAAAAAGGAATTGTTCACTTTTCACCGAATCTGCCCAATTGGCAGGATATTCCATTGAAGACTTGGTTAGAAAATGAATTAAAAATACCAGTTTTTGTCGGCAATGATGCTAATGCCTTTGTTTTGGGGGAATACTGTTTTGGTGCCGGTCGAAAGAGCGATAACCTTTTTGCAATCACTTTAGGAACCGGTGTTGGCGGCGGAATGGTCTTACACGGTAAATTATGGCTCGGCTGGAATCAGGCAGCTGGCGAAATTGGTCACACCACAATCAATCCCAAAGGACCGAAATGTAAGTGCGGCAACCACGGCTGCTTGGAAAGGTATGTCGGTGCTTCGTATATTGTGGCACGGACAATAAGCAAGTTAAAATCTAAAAAATCAACCAAGAGTAGCTATCTTAGCCAATTCCGTACCCAACCAGCGCTAATTACTCCGAAAATTATCTGCTGGGCAGCAAAACAGGGCGACCAATTAGCTAAAGCAATAGTGGAAGAAACTGGTCATTATCTTGGTATCGGTGTCGCTAATATCATTTCATTACTTGACCCGGCGGTAATCATTATTGGCGGTGGGGTGAGTGGTTTTGGAAAATTGTTGCTGGATGCAGTAAGGGCCACTGTGAAGAGGCGAATTATGAATTTCTCAGGACGTAGGGTCAAA